>JAMLGR010000007.1 GCA_023957775.1 Fimbriimonadaceae bacterium
GCCCAACTCGTTGCGCACGTGCAGCATCGCGAGTTTGATCATGTCCGCGGCGGTGCCCTGGATCGGCGCGTTCATCGCCTGGCGCTCGGCGTACATGCGCTCGTTGCGGTTCAGGGCGTGGATGTCGGGGAAGTGGCGCCGGCGCCCATACAGCGTGGTGGTAAACCCTTTGCTCTTGGCCTCCTGCACCACCGAATCCGTGAACGCCTTGATGCTCGGGAAGCGCTCGCGGTACTGCTCGATGAGCGCCTTGGCCTCCGAAATCGAAAACGCGCCGCCGAGCTGGTTCGCCAGCCCGAAGTCCGTTACGCCGTACAGCACCGCGTAGTTGAGCATCTTTGAGTAGCCGCGCTGCTCGCGCGTCACCTCCGTCAAGGGCACGCCGTACATCAGCGACGCGGTGACCGTATGCACGTCCTCGTGGCGCTGGAAGGCCCCGACCAACGCCTCGTCGCCGCACATGTGCGCGAGCACGCGCAACTCGATCTGCGAGTAGTCGAACGACGCAAGCGTGAATCCCGGCGCGGCCACGAACGCCTGCCGGATCTGGCGGCCGAGTTCGGTGCGGATCGGAATGTTCTGGAGGTTGGGCTCGTTCGAGGAGAGCCGCCCGGTGGCCGCGACCGTCTGCGAGTAGTTCGTGTGGATGCGCCCGTCCTCGCCGATCATCTTGGGCAGCGAGTCCGCATAGGTGGACTTCAGCTTCGACAGTTCGCGCCAAGCCAACACTTCGCCACAAATGGGGTGCGCGGGGGCGAGCACCTGCAGGATCTCGACCCCGGTGGCGTAGCCCGTCTTCGTCTTCTTGGGAGCGGGAATCGACAGCTTCTCGAAGAGAATCTCTCCGAGCTGCTTGGGCGAGCCGATGTTGAACTCCTCGCCCGCATACTCGTACACCTCGCGCGTCTTCTTCTCGATCTCGATCTGGAGCGACTTCGAGAACTCCAACAGGAACTCGCGGCTCACCGCGATGCCGTGCGCCTCCATCTCCGCGAGCACCGGCACAAGCGGCAGCTCGATCTCGTCCAGCACCTTGCGCTGCGACTCCTTGTCCAGCCGCTCGCCCATCGCCTTCTCAAGGTGCCAGAGCGCCGCCGTCGCTTGTTCGGTGGAACCCGGCGCGCCGAAGTCCGTGTAGCCCTGGATCAGGTCGCGCAACGCGTACTGCGAGCGGCCGGATTGGAGCACGTAGCCCGCAAGCATCGTGTCGAACCGCGGAGCCTGCAATGTCGGCTCGAGGTGCTTGTAGAGCGGCTTGGCGTCGTGGAGGATCGCCCGCGGCAGGGCGGCGTCGAGCAGTTGGAACCCGAACGCTTCGGGTCCGCGCCGCACCTCGTTTCCGACCGCCACGTAGGCCGTGCGGGTGGGCTCGTCGAACATGCTCCCCTGCTCGCCCTTCACCTCGAACGTGAGCGCGAACGGACGGTCCCCGACCCACGCGAGAAGCTGCTCGAAGGTACCGGCCTCGGCGAGCTTCACCTCGAGGGACTCCTCCACGACTTCCGCCGCGGTCGCGTCCGTGCGGGGCGGGGCGCCGTCCCGGTAGGGCCCCAGCACGAGGTCCATGCGCCGCACGGCCGTTCGGAACTCGAACGATTCCAGCATCGCCTTCGCGGCCTCGAACTCGTTGTCGTCGAGGATGAACGGCTCGAAATCGTACTCGAGCGGGACCTCGCGGTTGATCGTCGCCAGCCACTTGGACTTGAGCATCTGCTCCTTCACCGGCTCGATCTTCTTCTGGAACTTGGGCTCCAGTTCGTCGAACCGTTCAAGGACCTGCTCGATCGGCCCGAACTGCTGGAGGATCGTCGTGGCGCCTTTGTCGCCGATGCCGGGCACACCGGGGATGTTGTCGCTGGTGTCGCCGCAGATGGCTTTGTAGTCCGGCACGAGTTCGGGCCCGAAGCCGTACCGCTCGTGCACCTTGGCGGTGTCGTAGGTGATGGTCTCCGTCACGCCGCGCTGCATGGTGAGGACCGACACATGGTCGTCCACGAGTTGGAGACTGTCGAGGTCGCCCGTGACGATGGTGGTCTCGTACCCGTTCTCCTCGCCGAGGCGGCTGATGGTGCCCACCACGTCGTCGGCCTCGAACCCTTCGACCTCGATGCTGGGAATGCCGAGGGCGGCGATCAGGCCGCGCGCTTCGGGCAGTTGCACCTTGAGCTCCGGCGGTGTCTCGCGTCGGGTGCCCTTGTACTCGGCGTACTCTTTGTGCCGAAACGTCTTTCCGGGCGCATCCAGCGCGACGACGATCGCGTCGGGCTTCACATTCTCCAGAAGGTAGAAGAGCATGCTCGTGAACCCGTAGAGGGCGTTCGTGGGGCGGCCGTCCGCAGTAGAGAGGAAGCGCGTGGCGAAGAACGCCCGGTAGAGGAGGCTGTACCCGTCGATCACCACCAAGCGCTTGGCCATGCCCGTACCTTACCTTCGCATCCGCGAGCCGGACAGGAGGACGAAACGGCCGGTTTTCAGGTACAATTGAGCGTCGGCGGGGTTGCTCGTCGGCAACGATTCGGGCCACCTTGGCCTTGGTGTTGGACAGACGATGTCGATGGTTTACCGCCCCCTGCGTTACGAGCAGATGATGAAGGCTGCTGAGAACTACGATGTGCGTGCGCGTCGCATGTTCGGCGGAATGGGGATTTACACGGGCGAGAAGATGTTCGCCTTCCTCTACGAGGACGAGATCGGCCTGAAGCTGGCACCCGAAGACCGCGAGGCCGCGATGGGTCTCGACGGCGCGGGCCCGCTGATCCCGGAAGAGGGCGCCGAGCCCATGCGCGAGTACGTGCAGATGCCCCGCACGGTGCTGGACAACTACGAAGCGTTCATGGAGTGGGTCGAGAAGTCCGCCCAATACGCGTTGCGCAAAAAGGTCCACTAGCCACGCAGAACGAAGGCTCTCGTACCCGCGTCCCCAAGGTATGAAGCGCGTTCGCAAGGTTGGACGGTTCCTTGTCTTGCTTTGCCTCTCGGCATTCGGGGTTGGCCTTGCAGCCCTTTGGGTGACCTATTGGCTTGCCGCGCGCGATTACGACAGGCAGCTGGAACGGGCCAAGTCCCTTGGGCTGACCTATTCCTACGACTCGCTGGTACCTGACCCGCCGCTCGCCGAAGCCGAAAATGCCGCCCCGTTGTACGAAGCCGCGATCGTGAAGTTGGAGGCGCATGGGCCCGACGACGAATCGATTCGCGTGATTCGGGATTCCTTGAGGACAGGCCCGCAGAATTGGGAAGCACTCCGCAAAGCGGTGGCGGATTGGGAACCCTACCTTCCCACCTTCCAACGAGGTGCGGCGTTGGCGCACTGCCGGTTTGAACGGGAATGGGCCGAGGGGGTGATGCTCCCGTTTCCGGAGTTTCCGCCGCTCCGTCAGGCTGCCGAGGCCCTTTGCGGAAGGGCGTTGCTCCAAGCGCGCGATCATGCGGTGCCCGATGCGGTGGAAGACCTTCGGCTGGCGGTCGCCATCGGGCGGCATTGCGGTGAAGAGCCCGTGATGATCGGTTCCTTGGTGCAGTTGGCGGTTCAAGCGCGTGTCTTGTCCGTCGCCAACCTTGTCGTCGATCTCGGCGGGACTCCGGCAATCCAACCCGTCCAGGGGTTGCTCGCCACGATGGGACAGGGACCGGACCTCGCCTACGCGTTGCGCGGGGAAGTCGCGTTCCAGTTCAACGTGTTCTCCTCGTTGGACGAACTTGAGGCGGAGCAGTCAGACAGTGATGCGGTCTTTATGCCGCCGATGCTTCTAGTGAAGCCGCTGTTCGTGAGCTCCTCGCTTGTGCAGCGCGCCTATGAGGCGAGAACCCTCAAACGTTGGTGCGATGCCTTCGAATCCCAGGCGAAGATTGCGGACCCGATCGCGCTCTCGGCGGCCCTCGACCTCGCCGGCGTCGAGCTTGAGCGTAGCCACCACCCGGCCGATCTCCTGGCCAAGATCCTGTTCCCCGTGTTCACCCATGCGGGGGAGGCCTTTGTGCGATTGGAGGCCAACAAGCGCTTACTCGCCGCGTCTTTGGACCTTCGGATGATGCACGCGTTTGAGGCGAGCTACCCTGACACACCGCCGGTGTTACCCAAGGATCCGTTCGACGGCCAGCCGCTGCGGTACCGGCGTGAGGGGGATGGATCCCTGCTGTACTCGGTCGGTGGGGACCGGGAGGATGATGGGGGCCGGGAGAAGGCTGGCTTAGCGAATGGTCAGACAGGCACGGATCTGGCGCTCCACGTTCCGGCCCTTCGCGGGCGGGACACCCGCGCCACATCTGAACCCGGGGTCTTGCTCCGCTCGACCCCTGGCTAAACCATGGGACCCTTCAGGGTCCTCCTACGCAGGTGCATCGCCTGCAGGCACGGACGGCGATTCGAATGCTGGATGCCCGATGTCCGAACGGGGCATTTAGGACTCGCGCTCGGATCGCAGGGTGGGGAGTTGGTCGTTCGACCAGATCTTCCGCATGAATCTCGGGTTCTTGGAGGACATGTCGATCTGGTAGAAGCTGTCGCCGCTCGGTGCGGGAAGGCCCAGGATCTCGGCGAGGTTTCTTGCCAGCCAGCGCTCGATCTTCAGGACGACCATCTTCTTGCGCAGGCGACCCTGCACGTCGCGGTTCAGCACCGTCGGAAGCGTGTTGAGGGTGAGGATCTCGTCGATCGCGGTGCTCGCCATCTTCTCCCGGCCCTCGGCGCTCGCGTAGAAATGGGTGACGCCGAACACGATGCGGCCAGGGTGGATCTGCTTGAGGAACTGGCAGGTCTTCACGACCGTCGAGCCGGTGCGGACCATGTCGTCGAGCAGCACGATGTCGTGCCCCTGGATCTCCTCGAAGGTCGACTCGCTCTTGGGATGCAGCGAGATTTCGACTTGCCGCTCGTCGGTGCGCTTCTTGTCCAGAAGCACGAACTTCGCTTTCGGCATCGCGAGTTGGACGAACATCTCCTTGACGAAGCTGCGTACGCCCTGGTCCGGCGCGCAGAGCGCCAGCCCTTCGCCCTCGGCCCCGAACCGGACGATGTCGGAGTTGCGGAGGTAGTCGATGTAGATGTCGTAGGGGATGAGGTTGTGGAACTTCTTCCCAAACTCCTCGCAGAACAGCGTCTGGACCGCCAGCGAGTGGTTGTGTACGGTCAGAACCCGATCGACGCCAGCGAGGCGGAGCATCTGGGCGTAGAGCTTCGCGGTGAACGGTTGGCCGTCGAACTTCTTGAGGTCCTGGATGTCGCGATCTTCTTCGGTGACTCCCGGTTCGCGGTGGGGGCCCCGATCCTGCGCGCTGTAGAAGAGGTCGGGTTCGAGGAGAATCACCTCTTGCGCGCCGTTCTCTTTGGCGCTGCGCGCGATCAGCATGTTGCGCATCGCGAGGCTTTGGCGGCTGAGGGTCGGGCTCGACGTGCTGACGATCACGACCGTCTTTCCGTCCAGTCGTTGCCCGATGCGGGTGAGGTCGAGTTCGTCGGAGATGAAGCGCGGGCAGAACTCGGAGTTCGCGAACGTCTTCATGCTGATGATGTCCGCGATGTCTTCGGTTTGGCCGACGGCGTACGCCATGTCGATCGCGAAGGGATCTTCAGACGTATTGCTGACCAGAACGACGTTCGGTGCTCCCGTGGTTGTGGTCAAACGATCTCCATCCATCCCTGCCCCGCGCCTCATCCTCTGCCCGCGCGGGAGGCCGGATACCTACCAGCCGCGGGGGGCCAGCAGGTCTGCCTCGGGTATCGACGCCGCGCTGATGCCGACCATCGGCTCGCCAAGATCTCGACTGATCTCCGCGAGCTTCTTCGCGTCCTTGTAGAACAGGACGGCCTCGACCATCGCCTTGGCGCGCCGTTCTGGGTTGCCGGACTTGAAGATGCCGCTGCCGACGAAAACGGTCTCCGCGCCGAGCTTCATCATCAAGGCCGCGTCGGCGGGTGTGGCGATGCCGCCCGCGGAGAAATTGGGGACGGGCAGGCGCCCGTGCTCGTGCACGTGCTGGATCATCTCGAGCGGCGCCTGATGCTCTTTGGCGAGGACGTACAACTCGTCTTCTCGAGAGTTTTGGACCTGGCGGATCTCGGCCATGATCGTGCGCATGTGCCGCACGGCCTCGACGACGTCGCCGGTGCCTGCTTCGCCTTTGGTTCGGATCATCGCGGCACCCTCCGCGCAGCGGCGAAGCGCCTCCCCGAGGTTGCGCGCGCCGCACACGAAGGGCACCGTGAACGCGTGCTTGTCCACGTGGTTCGCCACGTCGGCGGGGGTCAAGACCTCGCTCTCGTCGATGAAGTCCACCTCGAGCGCCTCGAGGATCTCGGCCTCGGCGAAGTGGCCGATGCGGCACTTGGCCATCACCGGAATCGTGACGGTCTTCTTGATGTTGAGGATCATCTCGGGGTCGCTCATGCGGGCGACACCGCCGTCGCGGCGGATGTCCGCGGGGACGCGTTCGAGCGCCATGACCGCCACCGCGCCCGCCTGCTCGGCGATACGGGCCTGATCGGCGTTGACGACGTCCATGATCACGCCGCCTTTCAGCATCTCCGCCAAGCCGACCTTTTCCCGCCACGTCTTCATTGCCGCACCCATTTTCAGGTTCACCTCAGGTTGCAATTGTACCTCTGGGGACGGGAATCGGGAATCGGGAATCGGGAGACGGGGGACGGGAGACGGGAATCGGGAATCGGGAGTGTGGGAGTGCGCGCGCTTGCGCGACGCCTTGAGTTCGCCGAACTCGTTCGGCTCCGGCATGCTCGCAGTCGGTCCCCCGCCCAAAGGGCCGAGGGCATCCCGCCCTCTTCGAGCAGCCCTTCGGCCAGACGTCCCTCCGCCGCGTTGCGGAGAAGGGCCATGGACCGATACAGGTTGGTCTTGCCGCAGCCGTTGGCTCCCACGATGAGGTTCGCACTCTTTAGGGGGAGCGTCAGCGCTCGAATCGAGCGATAGTTCTCCACGCGCAATTCGGTGACGGGCACGGCAACATCGAGTATAAGCCGATTCGATGGACGATCTCCGCGAGCGGGCGCTTCGCCTCGCCGAAGGGCAGGCAGCCACGCCCTCGTCGATCGAGCGCGTGGCGGCGGCGACGTCGCCCGAGGCGGCGCGGTGGGCGTTCACGCAGTGGGAGCTTCGCAAACGCGGTTCCGCGAAGTTCGGGCAGGCGGGCGAGATGCTGTTCGTCCGGGAGGCCCTGGAGCAGGCGACGCACGAAGCCCTCGCCGCCTACCACGCATCCCGGTTCCCGCAGGGCGAACTCGTCGCCGACCTGACCTGCGGCATCGGCGCAGACCTCGTGGCGCTTGCCGCCCGCGGCCCTGCGGTGGGTTTCGAACTGGACGCGGAGCGCGCGGCGTGCGCGCGCCACAACCTCGCGGTGCATGGTCTGAGCGCCGAGGTACATGAGCAAGATAGTTTCGGTGCCGAATGGTCTTGGGAGTACGCGGCGGCCGACCCGGCCCGCCGCGCCGGCGGGCGACGGCTGCGCGATCCCGAGGCGTTCGAGCCCGATCCGCGTTCCCTCGCCGAGCGGATGGGCGCCCTGCGTCTCGGGATGCTCAAGCTCTCGCCGATGCTCGCGGACACGTACCTCGAGTCCCTGGGCGGGGCCCTGGAGTTCGTCTCGTTCGGGGGCGAGTGCCGCGAGGCGCTGGTGTGGCTTGGCCAACTGGCTACCCCGGGTCGGTGGGCGGTTTTGGTGGAGAGTGGCGAGCGCCTCGCCGCCGGGGAACCGCCGTTTCCCGTGGACGGCCCGGACGCGGTGGTGTGCGAGGCGGACCCCGCGGCGATCCGCGCCCACGCGCTCGGCACCTTGTGCGAGCAACATGCGCTCACCCCGCTTGGGGACTCGAACGGGTACCTCACCGGCGCATCGCCGCCGGATTCGCCCTGGCTGCGCTCCTACCGCGTGCTGGCGCGTGGCGCGTGGGACCTCAAAGCGCTGCGCTCGTTGCTAGCGGAGCGACGGTGCCGCACACCGGAGATCAAGGTGAGGGGCTGTCCGATCGACGTCGAGAAGACGCGCCGTTCGCTTCGTGCCGACGGGTCGGAGCCCGCCGTCGTGTTGAGCTATCCGGTCGGGAAGCAGATTCGCTATGCGTTAGGGTTGGAGGTGCGATGAATGTCGCTCGGTGCCAGGGACTCGCGGCAAGCCGCTCGGGGCAAGGCGACGAGCAAGCTCGCGCACTCCCAGAAACGGCCTCCGACTCCCGCCACCGTCTCCCGACTCCCGACTCCCGACTCCCGATTCCCGATTCCCGTCTCCCGACTCCCGATTCCCGATTCCCGTCTCCCGACTCCCGATTCCCGATTCCCGTCTCCCGACTCCCGATTCCCGATTCCCGTCTCCCGATTCCCGATTCCCGTCTCCCGTCTCCCGTCCCCTACTCCTTCGTGCCCACGCCCGCCAAGGCGTCCTCGCCCATGATCTCTTTCACGATCTGGTTCTGGTTGATGCGATACTTGCGGGCGCGGGGCTCCATGAAGCTCGTGTCCACGTCCTGCAGCTCGAAGCTCGGGCCGTCGGGGGTCCAGGTGGCCAGGGTGGTCTTCAGCCAGTTCTTGTCGTCGCGGTCGGGCGTGTCCATCTTGAAGTGGGCGCCGCGGCTCTCGTCGCGGAAGTAAGCGCCGCCGACGATGGCCTTCGCGCTTTCGATCATGTGCCCGATGTTGCGCGTGAACGGAACGGCCTGGTTGCTCCAGCCCGAGTCGTCGAGCAGGGCGCACTGCTTTGCGCGCTCGCCCAGATCCACGAGCTCCTGCTTCGCCGTCGCGAGATCCTTCTGCGTGCGCCAGATGCCGCACTTGTTCCACATGATCTCGGCGAGTTCGGCGTGCAGGCGGTAGGGGTTCTCCGTGCCGTTCGACTTGCGCAGGGCGTCGTACTCGTCCTGGCGCTCGCGCCGCGCTTCTTCCAACGCCGAGGCCGGAAGCCCCTCGGCGGAGGCGTCCATCTGCCCGAGGTACGCCTGAATGGCCTGCGCGGTGATCTCGCCGCCGTAGAGGCACGAGAGCAGCGCGTTCGCCCCCAGGCGGTTCGCGCCGTGGTACTGGTAGTCGCACTCGCCCGCGGCATAGAGGCCGGGCATGTTCGTCATCTGGTTGCGCGGCGACGACGTGTCGATCGCGCCCTCGCTGCCCTTGGCGAAGTCCACCCACAGGCCGCCCATCGTGTAGTGCACGGCGGGGTAGATGCGCATCGGCAGCTCGATCGGGTCCTCGCGCATGAACTTCTCGTAGATCTCCAGCACGCCCTCGAGCTTGTCGTTGATCTGCTCGCGGGTCATGCCCTTCTCCTTGTGGAGGTGCGTGATGTCGAGATACACCTGCTGGCGGCCCTTGATGCCGCGGCCCATCCGGCACACGCAGTAGATCGAGAAGGAGACGATGTCGCGCGAGAGCAGGTTGCCGTAGACCGGGTCCAATTCCTCGCAAAAATACCAGCGGTCCGCTTCGGGGATCTCCGGCGCGGGGCGGCTGTCGTCGGGGTCGCGCGGCGTCCAGAGACGCCCGCCTTCGCCGCGCACCGACTCGCTCATGAGACGGCACTTGTCCTCGCCGGGGATCGCCGTGGGGTGGATCTGCACCATCTCAGGGTTCGCGTAGTGCACGCCCTGCTGGTAGCAGATGCTCACGGGCGAGCCGCTGTTGATGATCGAGTTGGTCGAGCGACCGAAAATGAGCCCGTTGCCGCCGGTCGCCATCACCGCGGCATCGCACGCGAACGACTCGATGGCCATCGTGCGCAGGTTTTGGGCGACGATGCCGCGGCAGCGCCCTTCGGAGTCCTTCACCAGGCCGAGGAACTCCCAGCCCTCGTACTTCTCGACGATGCCGTCGACCTCCCACCGGCGCACCTGCTCGTCCAGCGCGTAGAGAAGTTGCTGGCCGGTGGTGGCCCCGGCGTAGGCCGTGCGGTGTTTCAGGGTGCCGCCGAAGCGACGGAAGCTGAGCATCCCCTCGTGCGTGCGGTTGAACGGCACGCCCATCCGGTCGAGCAGGTAGATGATCGCCGGAGCGCGCTCGCACATGCGCATCACGGGGGGCTGGTGGTTGAGGAAGTCGCCACCCGTGATCGTGTCCTCGAAATGCAGGTAGGGCGAGTCGCCCTCGCCGCGCAGGTTCACGGCCCCGTTGATCCCGCCCTGCGCGCATACGCTGTGGCTGCGCTTGACGGGCACCAGGCTGAAGAGTTTGACCTTGACGCCCGCCTCGGCGAGCTTCATGGTGGTCATGAGCCCTGCGAGCCCACCACCCACGACGACGACGGTTCTTTGTGCGGCCATAGCGGTCTTTGGATTGTACCGGGGGGTGGAAACCTGAAGTGGAATGCGAGGTTCTCGGCCTAAACCCCGCAAGATTGCGTGCCGATCTGAAGGTGGGATGAACCGAGGAATCTACGCCACGGCCGCCGGGATGTCGGCAGCGCAAAGCCAACTGGACGTGCTCACGCACAACCTCGCCAACGCTTCGACCCATGGGTTCAAGCAGGACGCGCTGGCCTTCGCCGACAACTACGCGGTCCAGCTCAAGGCGGGCGGTGCACCGATCGGCTCGATGGGCTACGGGCCCTCGCTCCAATCGCAGTACACCGACTTCTCTGTGGGTTCGATCGAGCCGACGGGCAACCCGCTGGACGTCGCGATTCCCAATCCAAGGGGCTTCTTTGCGGTCCAGACGCCGGACGGCGTGCGGTACACGCGGGATGGGGCGTTTACGCTCACGGACGGCACGCTGACCACGCAAAACGGTTTCCCGGTGCTGGACGATCGGGGGACCCCGATCCTCGTGCCCGACGGGGAGATCGCCGTCAGCTCTACGGGCGAAATCGCCGTCAACGGAATTCCGGCCGGCACGTTGGGGGTCTACGAGGGCACCTTCGCCCACGAGGGCCACAACCTCTACACCGCTCCCGATGCCCTCCCCATGGACGCGCCCGAGGTGCGTTCAGGGGCTTTGGAAAGCTCCAACGTCAACCCGGTGACCTCGATGGTCTCCATGGTGGAGATCCACCGCATCTTCGAACTCTCGCAACGCACGATCACGCAACAGGACGAATTGACCCAACGACTCATTCAAAGCCTTCAAGACCGCTGAGGCCGGACCCGCAAGGGAGGCAGCCGGCTCGCCCGAACGGCGAACCGCAAGCACCGTCTGAAGGCGACGACGCACACCGACAGGAGACATCGCCGCCATGATTCGATCGCTCACCACCGCTGGGACAGGCATGATTGCCCAGCAAACCAACCTGGACACCATCGCCAACAACCTGGCCAACGTCAACACCACTGCCTACAAGCAGCAACGGGCCGAGTTCCAGGACATGATGTACCAGACCCTCGCCGCGCCCGGCGCGCCCACCGGGGCGAACTCCAGCCAGCCGGTGGGACTCCAGATCGGCCTCGGCTCGATGTTCTCCGCGAGCGCCACGAACTTCGACCAAGGCTCCCTGCAGAGCACGGGCAACCCCTACGACATCGGCATCAGCGGGGAGGGCTTCTTCCAAGTCCAGATGCCGGACGGCACGACGGCCTACACGCGAGACGGCTCCTTCAAGACCGACGCCAACGGGCTGCTCGTCACGAGCGAAGGGTACGCCGTGGAGCCGAACATCACGGTTCCGGCCGGTGTCACCAACTTCACGGTTTCGCCCGGCGGCATCGTCTCCGTCACCGCGCCCGGGCAGAACGAGCCTCAGGAGCTCGGCCAGATCACGCTCGCAAAGTTCGTGAACCCCGCGGGCCTGCAGCGGCTGGGTCAGAACCTCTACGCGCAGACGGGGGCGAGCGGCGACCCCCAGGTCGTCAACCCCGGCGAAGAGGGTTCGGGGCAGTTGATGGGCGGCGTCCTGGAGGGTTCGAACGTGCAGATCGTCGAGGAGATGGTCCGGATGATCCTCGCCCAGCGGGCCTACGAGATCAACTCGAAGGCCATCCAGACCGCCGACGACATGCTCCAGGTCCTCAACAGCCTCAAGAGGTAACTCATGACGCTTCTCGCTCTCTTGCCAGCCCTGATCCTCGGCGCCGCGCACGTGGACGTGCGCGTCGATGGGGACGGCTACCTCCGCTTCGTGCGCGACGGCCGCGTCGCCTACGCCAAGCAAGCCGTGCTCGAAGCGCGCGACGGCAAGCTGTGCCACGTGTCGGGCCCCGCGATCCTGCCCACGATTCGAGTGCCCGAAGGCGCCGAGGCGATCTCGGTCGATCTCGAGGGCCGCGTGAGCTGCACCGCCGCCGGGCGGACCAGTGAAGTCGGCCGACTGGTGCTCGCGTTGTTCGAGGGCGGCACGGCGATGCGCGAAGTGGACGGGCTGCTCGTCTCGCCCGACCGTCCCCACGTGGGCAACCCCGGCGAAGGGACGTGCGGCGTGATCCGCACGGATGGAGCCGCGGCGACGACCACGACGGCGGCCCCGCAGCGGACCGCGACGCCCGCCCCTGCGTACTCGGGCAAGGGTGCCACGATCGTCGTGCGGCCGCAAACCGAAGTCTCGGGCGGTGCGATTCTGCTCGGCGACATCGCGGACATCCAGGCCGCGCCCGAGCTCCTCGACTCGCTCCGACAGGTCGTCCTTGGCGACACGCCTCCGATGGGCGTGCCGCGGATCCTCGATCGCGACCGGGTACTGACCCGTCTCCGCGCCGCGAAGATCGAGACGGCGGACCTCCTCCTCACGGTGCCCGAGAAGGCCGAGGTGCGGCGGCGTTCGGCGAAGGTCACCAACGCGGAGTTCATCGACGCCGCGGCCCTTTACGCGAGACAGCAGTTGAGCTCCGAAGTGGCGCTCGAATCCAAGGACGAGTATCCCGAGATGGCCGTGCCCGAAGGCAAGCTCGAGCTCCGGGGCACGTCGATGACGCAGTACGGCGCGACGATCAGCGTCGTGGTGGCGGCCGTCGTGGACGGCAAGCCCGTGCGCTCGCGCACGGTTCGGTTCACGGCGAACCTCGCCGAAGCGGGGGTGCGCCAGGGTTCGGCGGTGAAGGTGCTTTTGAAGAGCGGGGGCGCGGTGGTCGAAGTTACCGGGACCGCGCGCAAGACCGCTTTGGTGGGACAAAGCGTGGAGGTCGAGGTGAAGCTCGACCAGCGCACGACGCACGTCGGAGTCGTGACGGCTCCGGGCGTGGTGGAGGTGAAGCTTTCATGAAGACGTTGATGCTGGGCTTGGCGCTGGGCTGCGCGGGATGGAGCGCGGCGCAGGGCTGGACCGGCGGAGTGGACGACCAAAACCCGGGCTCGCTTTGGAATCGATCGAGCCGCAACTCGTTCATGGACCGCACGGCCAAGCAGGAGGGCGACCTCCTCACCATTCTCATCCGCGAAGTCTCTAGCTCGAGCTTCGCCGCACAGACGACGACCAGCAAGTCGGACTCCAACACGATCACCAAGGCCCTCGGGCCCCTCATCCAGTCGCTGATCCCAGCGGCGTCGACGAGCGGATCGGGGAGTTCGGCCGGCAAGGGCTCGACTTCGCAGACCGGAAGCTTCACGGCGCGCATGACCGCCGTGGTGAAGCAGGTGATGCCCAACGGGAACCTCGTGATCGAGGGCACGCGCTGGGTGCATATCAACAAGGACACGCAGGTGTTTACACTGACCGGCATCGTGCGCCGAGACGACGTGCGCAGCGACAACACGATCTTCAGCGAGCAGATCGCCGAGGCGGAGATCAAAGCCACGGGATCGGGCGCGATCTCGGACCGGCAGCGCCGCGGCATTCTCACCCGCCTCTTGGACTGGCTTTTCTGATGGTGCAACCGATGAAGAACTCGATGGTGTTACTCGTTTTGGCCGCGCTGGTCGCTTCGGCGGCCGGCCAGGCGGTCTCGAAAGAGCCCCCCGCGCAGGACCCGGGCGCCGCCCAGCGCGCGGCGATCCAGAACGCCGAGCAGATGGGCATCGAAGTGCGCATCAAAGACATCGCCCGATTCCGCGGCGTGCGTTCGAACCAGCTCTTCGGCTTCGGCATCGTCGTGGGCCTCGCAGGCAACGGCGACACGAAGAAGACCCCGTTCACGGCGACCCTGATCGCCAACGCGCTCAAGGACGCGGGCACGACCTCGGACCCGAGCACGTTCGGGCTCAAGAACGTCGCCGTCGTCTCGGTGACCGCCGAGCTGCCTCCGTTCGCCATGCCCGGCAACCGGATCCCGGTCACCGTGCAGTCGATCGGCGACGCGAAGACGCTGCAGGGCGGCTCGCTGCTCCCCGCTCCCCTCTATCCGGCGGGCAACAAGGAGACGGCTTACGCCGTGGCGTTCGGCGAACTGAGCATCGGCGGCTTTTCCGCCGAAGGGGGCGGAAGCTCGGTCTCGAAGAACCACCCCACGGTCGGCATCATCCCCGACGGCGGGTTCGTCGAGGCCAGCGTGCCCACGAAGACCGTGTTCGCGGACGGCTCGATGTACCTCGAGCTGAACGACGCCGACTTCACCACGGCCGCACGGCTCGCCGAGAAGTTGCGCGAGAACCTCCCGCAGTACCAGGCGTTCGCGATCGACGGCGGGTCGATCCGACTCACGCTGCCCGACGGCGTCAGCCCCGTGCGCGCCATGGCGGAGATCGAGGGACAGAAGTTCTTCGCCGACACCGTGGCCGTCATCGTGATCAACGAGCGCACCGGCACGATCGTGGTCGGCGGGAACGTGCGCATCGGGCCGGCGATGGTCGCCAAGGGGAGCTTGAACGTGCGGATCGATCGCGAGACGATCGTCAACCAGCCCAACACGCCGTTCACGAAGGGCCAGACCGTCGTGACGAACCAGACGACGGTCAATGCCGGCGAGGACACGGCCCAAGTGGCGCTGATTCCGCCGTCGACCACCGTCGGGGACCTCGCGCGGCTGTTCCAGACGCTGAAGGTGAGCCCCACGGACGTCATCGCCATCCTCGAAGCCCTCCAGGCGCAAGGCGCCCTGAAGGCGAGGATCAAGGTGCAGTGATGCGGCTCGACGCGATGCTCCAGGTCGGCGAGGCGGTCCACATGGCCGCCCCCGAGTTCGCGAAGCTCAAGCGCGCCACGCAGCAGATCGAGGCGATGTTCTTCAAGGACATGCTGGCCACGATGGGTGCGGGCAAGGCGGACTCGAGCGGCGGGGGGTTCGGCGCCGACATCTACAAGGACATGTTCAACCAATCGCTTTCAGAGACGCTGTCGCAGCGCGGCTCCCTCGGCATCGGGCAGATGATCTACCGGCCGATGGGCAAGGCCCTGCTGGGACAGCAACTGATGAAACTCCATTTGAGCGGCGGCGCGGAGCGCATCGACCGCAAGGAATAACTATGAAGACAAGAGAACTCCAAACCCTGTGGTGGGACTGGCTCGGCACCTCCGAGAGGCTGCTGCGCTCCCTCCACGAGCAGACCGCCGCGCTCACGCTGCGGGACGTCGCCCGCGTCGAGCGGATCCAGCCCGAAGTGGACCAGATGCTCGAGCGCATGCGATCGATCGACACCAACGCTGCGGCGTGCGCCCAGAAGCTGGCCGTTGAGATGGAGACCGAACCCTCTCTTCGAGGCTTGGTGCGCGTGCTGGAAAAGGCCGAAGCGCAGCAGGTCCAGTCGATCGCGAACCGCGTCACCGTGGCCGCACGCAACGTGCAGCACGTGATCAAGAAGAACCAGGCGCTCATCGAGAACGAGATGGTGTATCTGAACGGCACCCTCACGCTGATCGCCAGGACCGCGACGGAGGCGCAAGGCCCCTACAAGCCGTCGGCACATGCCGCCGTGCTCGTGGACCAGGCCGCGTAACAACGCCATGCCCTCTCCCTTCCAAGGAATCGACATCGCCACGCGGGCCCTGCGGGCGTTCCAGCGCCAACAGGAGGTCGCCGGCAACAACGTCGCCAACGTCAACACGCCCGGCTACTCGCGGCAGTCCGCAGACCTGTCCGCCACCCGGGGGCTCGACGTGTACGGCGTCCAGCACTACACGTTGGGAACCGGCGTTTCGGTCACGACGGTCAACCGCATCCGAGACCTCTTCCTCGAGGGTCGGATGCAGACGGCCCAATCGGATCTGAGCCGCCTCGGCACGATGGCGGACAACCTCGCGCGTGTCGAACCGATGTTGAGCGATTCCGCGGGCGGAGGGGTTTCGACCGCTCTGAACCGCTTCTTTTCGGCCTGGTCGGGGCTTGCGAGCGGCGCGAACGATCCGGCCGCACGGCTCGAGGTTCAGCAGTCCGGTGCGTCCCTTGCGATGCAGATCCGGTCGACGTACCAGCAGCTTTCTTCGCAGGAGGCGCAGATCTCGAACGACCTGTCGTCGAACGTCTCCCAGATCAACGAGCTGACGCAGCACATCGCCGCGCTCAACAACGAAATCCGGTCGAAGCTCGGCGCGGGGATCACACCGAACGAGTTGTTGGATGCCCGCGACCTTGCCGTCGGGCAGCTCAGCAATCTGGTGGACGTCCGCACCGTGGACCAGCCGGATGGATCGATGAACGTCTATATCGATCAGTACACGGCGGTCGAGGGCAAGGTCTCGCGGCCGATCCCGGCGACGATCGATCCCGGCACGTCGAGTTTCACGGTCGACGGCAAAACGTACACGGTGCGGGGAGGGACGCTCGCGGGCCTCGCCCAGAGCCAGAACAACCTCGCCGCCTATCGAGGATCGCTCGACACCCTGGCCAACACGCTTCGGACCGAGGTCAACGCCCTGCACCAGACCGGTATCAACAAACTGGGCAACACCGGGGTCAACTTCTTCAACGACGCCACGCCCCCCGACCCGCAAACGGGCGCCGTGGACTTCAACCTGAGCGCCGAGGTGGCGGGAAGCCTCGATGCCATCGCGGCGGGCACGAGCGGGGCCGCGGGAGACGGCGGCGTGGCCCTCGCGCTGTCGAGGGTCCGCGACCAGTCGATTCCCGCGCTGGGCAATCGCTCTCCCACGCAGTTCTACGGCGATCTCGTGTCGTCGGTGGGTCGCGACGTCGCGTTCTATCGCGACTCGGCCGACACCCAGACGTCGGTGGTGGATCAGATCGAGCAGCAGCGCCAATCGGTGAGCGGCGTGTCGCTCGACGACGAGATGGCGGACATGCTCCGTTTTCAGCGCAGCTACCAGGCCGCGGCGAAACTCCTCTCGGTTTTCGACCAGATGACCAATGATTTGATTAACATGCTGAACCGCTAACCGCAGAATTGCCAGGAACCATGAGAATCAGCACCGCCTACCAATACGACCGCTACTCGTCGCAGATCGCGTCGAGCCAGGCGCGGTACATGGAGGCCCAGATGCGCGTCTCGACCGGCAAGCGGATCAACAAACCCAGCGACGATCCGTCGGGCGTGTCGACGATCCTCAACGTGAAAACCCTTCAGGCGGCGACGAAGCAGTACGCGAAGAACGTGCAAACGGCCAAGGGGGTGCTCGGCTTCACCGAGTCGGCCCTCTCGGAGGCGGCGACGATGACCCGCAGAGCCTACGAGCTCACCCTCAGCGCGGCGAACTCCACCACGACCCAGCCGGCGCGCGACGCGATGATCCAGGAGATCGAGCAGATGCAGCGCAATCTGGTCGACCTGGCGAACACGCAAGGGCCCAAGGGCGAGTACGTGTTCGGCGGCCAGAAGAACGACGCCCGACCCTTCACCGTCACGGGCTCGACGCTTGTTTACAACGGAGATTCCGGAGACATCCTCGTCGAGACCGGCGCAGTCGAGACGATGACCGTCAACTCCAAAGGCGATCCCCTTTTCACCAACGCCTATGCGGAGCTCGAGAGCCTGAAGGCGGATCTCAGCGGAGGCAACATCCCCGCGCTGAGCGGCGTGCACGTCGGCGCGATCCAAGACGTGCTGAACCAGATTCAACAGGAGCGCGGCGTGGTAGGCGCCAAACTCCAAACGGTCGACGATCTGACTTCGCGCTACACGCGGATGCAGGACGACTTCACCAAGCACATCGCCGACGTCGAGGAAGTGGACGTCGACCAGGCGATCGTCCAATACCGCCTCGCAGAAACTGCGTACTCGGCGGCACTCCAGGTGGCCAGCCAGGGATTCAGGCTCAGCCTCATGGACTTTATCAACGGATAAGCACACATGAGCACAACGCAATCCCGATTCGGACCCATCGACTACCACGAGAGCGATCTCGTCACGCTTTCCGACGGCCTCGTCGGCTTTTCCAATCTCACGCGCTTTCTCATCCTCGAGCACAAGCCCGGCAGTCCCTTCCGTTGGCTGCAATCGATCGACGAGCCTGCGACGGCCTTCCTGGTCGCCGATCCGTTCCACTACGTGGCGGACTACGCGCCGACGCTGACCGACACGCAGGTGGCGGTTCTCGGACTGACGCCTGAGACGGCGACGCTGATCTTCGCGACGGCTTCGATTCCGCGCGGCAAGCCGGAAGAGCTGAAGCTGAATCTCGCGGGGCCCATCGTCATCAACGCTGAGACGCGGATGGGGCGTCAGGTCGTCTTAGAGGACGAAGCGTATACTACTCAACACCGGGTGTTCCAAACGGCCGATCAAAACGACACGAGCGCAGCAGCCTAGTCCGCGGCGTTCGCGAGTCCTGACCAGCCAACAGCCACGGAGGGCGCACAAGCATGCTGGTGCTCACGAGAAAAATACAACAGAGCATTATGATCGGCGATGAAGTTGAGATCGTCGTTCTCGAGGTTCGCGGAGAGCAGGTTCGGCTTGGCATCCGCGCACCCAAGAACGTCACGGTCCACCGCAAGGAGATCTTCGAGCAGATCCACGAGGAGAACCGCGAGGCGGCCGACGTCGACCCCAAAGACGTGCCCGACTAGATGACGGCCAACGCGCGCCTCGTCACCTCGTCCTTTCTGGCGGCCGTTCTGTTCTTGTGCAGCGCGGGCGTCGTGGTGTTACAGCCTGCGGGAATGGGTGCGGACACGCTACGGGGCTGGCTGTTGGCGCTTGCGGTTCCCCTCTCGGCCTCGGCATCGTTGCCCCTCCTCAGCTCGCTCTTCCCCTCGCTGGTCCCCGATGGGCGCTTCCGCTTCCCTTTGAATCTGACTTGGCCCGCGGTCCACGGTGCGTTGCTCGTCGCTTTTGCGGCCCTGTACGGAACGACCGGGGTGGGCGTCGTCGCCGTCCCGGAACCGCTTCAGGGCGCGGTCTCCTGGTCGCAGCCGGGCCGGTGGGGCGTTTCGGTCGCGGTTCAGATCGTCGTGCTGACGGCGGCGCTCCTCGCCGGCGGACGGAGACGTCGGTAGAATCGCTCCCATGCGGGTCCATTTCGGCCTGGAGCAGCTAGCCGCGGAGTGGGACGCCGCCGTCGGGTGCGTCGGCACGTTCGATGGAGTGCACCTCGGGCATCAGGCGGTCATCGGCCAGGCGGTCGCGCGGGCCCGGGAACACCGGCTTCCCTGCGTCTTGGCGACGTTCGATCGCCACCCTCTTGCAACCTTGGCGCCCGATCGCTGCCCGCCGACCCTGGCCACGATCGGGGCCAACCTCGGCTGTTTCGAGCGCCTGGGCGTCGACGTGGCGCTGGTGCTTCCCTTCGACCGCGCCATGAGCGAGATGCCCGCAACCCGGTTCCTGGAGGACGTGCTCCAGGGTGCGCTGCGGGTGGACCGCATGGTGGTCGGCCACGATTTCGCCTTCGGGCATGGACGCGAGGGGACTTCGGCGTGGCTCGCTCCGAGGCTCCCGACGGAGACCGTGCCTCCGATGCTGGTCGACGGCGAGCGGGCGAGCAGCAGCGCGATTCGTGCGGCGATCGCGGAAGGCTCGGTCGAGGCCGCGGGAAGGATGCTCGGCCGGCCCTACGCGCTGGAAGGCGTGGTGGTCGCGGGCGAGCAGCTGGGGCGCCGATTGGGATATCCCACCCTCAACCTGGCGCGCTCCTCGAACCAGGTCGTTCCGGCTCACGGCGTCTACGCTGGTTCGTGCGGGACGCCACTGGGGGAGTATCGCGCGGCGGTTTCCATCGGCGTCCGCCCCGCGGTCGGAGGGACCCGCCGAACGATCGAGGCGTATCTTCTCGACTATCCAGGTGAGAGCCTCTATGGGCGCCCGGTCGAGCTGGCGGTGAGCCGCAGGCTGCGGGGCGAGCAAGATTTCGCGTCCCTGGAAGCGCTCGTCGAGCAGATCGCGCGCGACGTCGAGAACGTCGCGACGGGAGGCTGAGATGCAAAGGTCAACCAAACTCGTTGCGGGAATCGTGGCCCTCTTGGTGGTGGTCGGCGTGCCCGCGCTGAAGGTCTATCCCGGGCCCAGCGAGCGCGAACGGATCGCCGTGGCCCTGGACGAATCGCTTCGTGCCAGCAAGGAGGGGCGCCCCGGGGGCGTCCTGGAGTACCTGACCGATCAGTTCCGCATCAACGAAGAGAGCCCGGGGACGCGCAACCAGATCGCCAAGCTGATTCGGGACAGTCGGCCGGACGTCGTCGTGGAGAACCGCGAGCCGGAGATCTTCGGGGACCAGGCGAAAATCGTCTCGGACGTCGAAGTCAAAGCGTCGTTTCTGGGCCAGTCGTTGAACCAGCGGTTCGGCAATGTGACCCTGGTCTTCAAGCGCGAGCCGACCCGCAAGTACCTCGTGTTTCCAACCCACACGTGGAGGTTGGACCAGGTGTTTCTCCCGGAGGGCCAGGTCGACGCTCTGAGAGAGGGATTCTAACCTGGAAGGGGGCTTTTGGGCCTGACATTTGGACCTGGTAGGGTTCGGTGGTATATTAGCCCCAGTTCCCGTTGGTGGAACGGCGGTAGCTCAACGCCGCTCACAGGAGGTTACGAAAAATGAAGAAATGGATTGCTCTGCTGTTCGCAGGCGTTCTGATGTCGTCGGTGATGCTCGGCTGTGCCAAGGCCGAGGAAGGTGACACGACCGGTGGCACGACCACCACGACTCCGGCCGAGGGTGCTGCCACCCCGCCCGCCGAGGCCACTCCGGCGCCGACCGATGGGACTGCAAACACCCCGCCGGCCGCCGATGGTGCCGCGGCTCCCGCCGATGGCGCCGCCGCTCCGGATGGCGCCGCCGCTCCCGCCGAGGGCGGAACGACCGGCTAACGTCTGACGTCCACTCGACCGAGAAGCGTCCGCGCTCCCAGCGCGGGCGCTTCTCTTGTTTTGCGGTGGCGGTAACCTGCCCGCAATGCCAGCCCAACTCCTTGGCGCCCACATGCCCATCAAGGGCGGAGTCGGCAACGGACTTCGCGCAGGCAAGGCCATCGGGTGCAGCGCCGTGCAGGTCTTCACCTCCAGCCCGCGCCAGTGGTACTGCGCGCCGGTCGAAGAGGAGAAGGTCCGCGATTTCGCCAAGGCCCGCCAGGAGACCGGGATCGACTCCGTCGTCAGCCACGACAGCTATCTCGTGAACCTGTGCGCGCCCGACGAGGCGCTCGCGGCCAAGAGCTATCGCGCGCTCAAAGAGGAGATCGAACGGTGCGCGCGCTACGGGATTCCGTACGTCGTCTCGCACATGGGCGCGCACAAGGGCGCGGGCGAAGCCGAGGGCCTGTTGGGCATCGCCGAGGCCGCCCGCACGCTGCTGGACGAGACCCCCGACTCGGTGACGCTGCTCATGGAAACCACGGCGGGCCAAGGCACCGACCTGAACTGCCGCTTCGAACATCTGGCGGTCGTGCTCGAGCAGTGCGGCGCGCCCGAACGGTTGGGGGTGTGCCTCGACACGTGCCACGTCTTCGTCGCGGGGTACGACCTGCGAACCCCCGAGGCGTACGAGCGCACGTTCGCCGAGTTCGAGCGGCTCGTCGGCATCGACCGCCTCAAGGTGATCCACTGCAACGACAGCAAGCGCGAGTTGGGCTCGCGCGTCGATCGGCACGAGGCCATCGGCGAGGGCTGCTTGGGCGAGGAGGCGTTCCGACTGCTCGTGAACGACCCGCGCTTCGAGCGCGTTCCCATCCTCCTCGAGACGCCGGGCGACGAACAGGAGCACAAACGCAACCTCGACCGCCTGAAGGCCCTGCGCGAAGCGTAGGGCGAACGATCGGGTATCACCCTCCGCATGGGCCAGTGGTTGCCTTGCTTCAAGGCTTACGACGTGCGGGGGAAGGTCCCCAGCGAACTCGATCCCGATCTCGCATATGCGATCGGAAGGGCCTATGCCGACAACACCGGGGCCGCCAAGGTGTGCGTTGGCTACGACATTCGGCTTTCCGGTCCGGACCTCGCCGACGCGCTTGCCCGCGGACTGAACGACGCGGGGGTGGATGTGGTGCGGCTGGGGCTGGTCGGCACCGAGATGGTGTACTTCGCGACGGCCTACTACGGTTTCGACGGCGGCGTGATGATCACCGCCAGCCACAACCCGCCGGAGTACAACGGCATGAAGATGGTGCGCGCCGAGAGCCGGCCCATCAGCGGCGACACGGGGCTGCTCGACATCGAGCGGAGGGCGTTTGAGAAGCGGTGGGAGCGCCAAGGGAACGGGTCCATCGAGGCTTTGGACTGCTACGCGGATTTCGTCGCCCACCTGCTCAAGGTCACCCGGTCCGAGGGGAATCTGAACCCCCTGAAACTGCTCGCAGATCCCGGAAACGGCGCGGCGGGATTGGCCTTGGACGCGCTGCTGCCATTTCTCCCGCTCGACGTCGAGGTCCTACGCGGCGAACCCGACGGCCGATTTCCCAACGGCGTCCCGAACCCGATCCTCGAGGAGTCGCGCGCGCCGACCGAGGCGCGCCTGAGGCAAGCCCGCGACGCAGGCAAACCCTTCGACTTCGGCGTGGCATGGGACGGCGACTACGACCGTTGCTTCTTCCTGGACGGCGACGGCCGGTTCATCGAGGGTTACTACATCGTGGGACTGCTCGCCCAGGCGCTGCTCAGCGAAGATCCCAACCAGACGGTGATCTACGATCCGCGGCTCACGTGGAACACGCTCGACATCGTGGGTCGGCTCGGGGGCCGGGCGGTCGTCTGCAAGAGCGGCCACGCCTTCATCAAAGAGAAGATGCGCCTCGAGGACGCCAGCTACGGCGGGGAGATGAGCGCGCACCACTACTTCCGCGATCACTGGTACTGCGATTCCGGCATGATCCCAATGCTGCTGGTGGCCAAGCTGGTCTCGCGCAGCGGCTCGTCGCTCGCCGAGCTGGTCGATCAGATGATCCGCAGCTATCCGTGCAGTGGCGAGATCAACTCGACGGTCGCCAGCGTGCCCGAAGTGCTCCGGCGCGTCGAGGCCGAGTATGCCGACGGCTCGATCGACCACTTGGACGGCCTGAGCGTGGAGTTCCCGCAGTGGCGGTTCAATCTTCGGGGTTCGAACACCGAACCCGTGATCCGGCTCAACGTCGAGACCCGCGGCGACGAGGCGTTGCTCCGAGAGAAGGTCGACGCCTTGCTCGCCTTGATTCGCGCCTGAACCGGCAATCTTCCCGGGCGGAAGCCGCGCCGCGGCGCCAACCATAAGGGGAGACGATGGTACGTCGCGCCTTCACTTTGATGGAGCTGATGATCACTGTGAGCATTATCGCGGTGCTCTCGGCGATCTCCGTTCCCGCGCTCGTCTCGGTACGCGACGCCGCCTACCAGTTCGCGGCCGTGCAGTCCATCCGGGGCCTGATGATGGCCACGAACCTCTACACGGCCGACAACGACGACACGTTCCCGCTGGCGACCTACGCCTCGGCCGAAGGCACGGTGGCGTGGTTTGGCGCCCAGGATACGTCCGGAACCTACGATCCCAAGCGTGGACTCCTTGCCCCGTACACCCAGGGAAGGCCCGCGCTCGACCGCTCGTTCCAGGCGCTCGACTACATGGGGGACCACTCCGGCTTCGGCTACAACTGGGGCTACCTCGGCAGCGATTTCAACCTCACGGAGGACTACCGGGGCTTCCCGAACAGCCGCAACCCCGCGCATGCCTCCGAGATCGAGCGGCCGAGCGAGACCGTCGCTTTCGCGACCAGCGCTTTCTTCTTCGCGCCGTGGCTTCCGGGAGGCGACGGCAAGACGTACGATTTCGGGTTCATCGACCCTCCGAAGTTCTGGTACGGGAGGCCCAACGTCGACTTCCGGTTCGGAGGAAAGAAGGTGGTCGACGAGGGGACCCAGACCGTCACCCCGCATGGGAACGCGGTCTTCCTGAACGTGGACGGTTCAGTGCGCGTCCTCAAGATCGAAAAGGTGAACGACGCGATGTTCCGACGCGCCGGGCCGGCGGCGGAGGACGATTCCGGAGACGGGTCCTAACGCGCCCCCTCCGCATGGCGTATTCT
The DNA here is from genome assembly GCA_023957775.1 of Fimbriimonadaceae bacterium. NCBI lineage: Bacteria > Bacillati > Armatimonadota > Fimbriimonadia > Fimbriimonadales > Fimbriimonadaceae > Fimbriimonadaceae bacterium. The sequence goes on from JAMLGR010000007.1 coordinate 24,170, forward strand.
CTACGGAGGCCGGATCGCCCGCGCGGTCGTCCTTTCGAACCATGCCTGCGAATTCCGTCGCCGACCTTTACGCCGTTCTCGGTGTGAAGCGCAATGTCGAACCTGCCGTTTTGCGGCAGGCGTACCGACGCCTTGCCCGGAAGTACCACCCCGACGTGAACCCCGATCCGCGGAGCCACACGATGATGGCGCGGATCAACGAGGCGTTCGAGACGCTCATCGACCCCATCCGGAAGATGGAGTACGACGCGATGCTCGCCGGCGGACTGCTGGACCAGGAGCCGGGGCCGCCGCCCAAATCGCCCAAAAAGCCGGTGGTCGTGCGGCTTCTTCACCGGTTCAAGGCGCACCGGACCCCGATCTACGGGCTGGACTTCGCCCCGGATACCGGGTTGCTGATCTCCAGCTCCTTCGACAACGAGATGATCTGGTGGGACGCTCGGCGCGGTGAGTCCGTGCGCCGGCTGCGCGTCGATTCCGCCTCGGTGTCGACCGTGTGCGCGCTCGAGCGCGGCGACGTCGTTGCGGCCGGCTCCTCGGAGAACCTGGTGAGCGTCAGCCGGGTCGCCGGCGGCGCAATCGAATCGTGGCGCAACTCGTGCACGGAGTGGGTGTCGTGCCTGGCGATCTCGGACGACGGCGAGGCGGTGGCGACCGGCTCGGTGCACCGCGGCCTGTCCGTGTCGCGCGCGGTGGACGGCAAGAACCTCTACGCGCGGTACGACCACAGCGAGTCCGTGACGGCCGTGGCGTGGAGTCCGGACGGCAAGTTCCTCGCGTCGGGTTCGGCGGATGCGACCGTGAAGCTAAGGCACGGGGCGAGCGGGGCCGTGCTCCACACGTTCAACGCCGTGCGGTCCGCGGTGACCGCCCTCTCGTTCAGCCCGGACGGCGCCTTCCTGTCCGTGGCCTCCGTGGACCTCTCGGTGAGGGTGTTCCGCCTGTCCGACGGCTTTCTCCAGAAGGTGATGTTCGGGCACACGCGTCCCATCGAGGCCTTGGCGTTCCACCCGAACGGCTGGCTGTTCGCGAGCGCGGGGCGAGACGGCGCGGTGAAGCTGTGGAACGCCGCCGAAGGCGTGGGCGAACTCCATCTCGACGCGGGCGGCCGGGCGATCGCGGCCGTCACGTTCAGCTCCGACGGCACGCTGGTGGCCGCGGCGGGCCTCGACCGCATCGTGCGCGTGTGGAGCCTCGAAGTGCGCCGGTAGCTGGGGCGTGAGGCGTGAGGCGTGAGGCGTGAGGCGGGAGGCGGGGTTAGTTGGGTGTGATCCACTCCGCGAGCTCGCTGCTGTTGAGCCGGCGGTGCGAGAGGGCGGGCTTCGCCTCGACGAGCTGGCGTTCGAGGATGGGGATCAGGTGCCGGATGCGTTCGACGGTGTCGGTGGTCTCCAGCAGCCTCTGCTTGTCGAGGTTCTCCATGGGGACGAGGTTCGCGATCGTGAACGAGAGCACGACCGGATCGCTCGGGAACAGGACTTGAACGTTCACGTCCTGGCTGGAGAACAGGCCCTCCACGAGCATCTGGAAGTCCTCGCGCGCCTTCATGACCAGCGCCTCTTCGCGCGGCGATCCCTCGGGTTCGATCTCGACCACCGGCTCGACGAAGCCGCGCATGTAGGGGCCGTCGTCCTCGAGGCGCCTGATCCGAAAGCGGCGCTCGCCCTGGACGTGGATGTCCATACGCCCGTCGTCGAAGTGGTGGACCTGCTGGATGCGCACCGCCGTGCCGACGAGATACGGCTCGGCGAGACCGCCCACCTCCTCCCCGGATCGAATGAGAACGATGCCGAAGGGACGGTCATATTCCAGGCAGTCGTGAACCAAACGGCGGTAGCGGTCTTCAAACACATGAAGTTGAACCGAGGCGTACGGAAACAGGACGGTGTTCAAAGGGAACAACGGCAATTCTTCGAGTTCAACCGACATTCACTGGAAATTATAACGCCTGTGCAGGTTCGCGCGGGGGCCCCGCAGGGGGCTCCCCGGTCGGAGCAACGCTGGCGGGTAAGCTGAGGAGGTAGATTTGGGAGTGCCTGTTGGAGTGTCTTCGGAGATGAGCGAGGGATCGGGGTCAGAGCAGAGGTTGCAGCAGATGCAAGCTCAGCTCGCCGGTGCACTCAAACGCATCCAAGAGCTTGAGTCCGAGCGCCAAGGTCTCGAAGACCGCATCAAGGCGTCTCCCCAATCCGGCCGCATGGCCGAGACCGTCGACGTCGCGCCGATCAACGAAGCCGACGTCACCCTTCGCCGCTTGGTGCAGCGCATCGCGATGATTCTCCAGGCGGAGAAGATCGTGATCATGTTCTTCGACCGGGAGCGCGGCGAACTGATCGGGATTCCTCCCGCCTACGGCGTCGACGAGGATCTGTTGAGCGTCTTCCGGGTGCGGGCGACCCAGGGCGTCTCCGGACTCGTTTTCCGAGACACGGAGCCGGTGATCTTCCACGACGCCACCTCCGACCCGAGGACCCAAAAAGACCCTTTTTCGCTTCTTCACGTCAATAACGGCATCACCGTGCCTCTTGTGATCGAGCGCCGCGACGAGGAGAACCGGGTCGTCGAGCGGACGGTCATCGGAGTCCTGCACGCCTTCAACAAGCGGCACGGCGAGGACTTCAACGACGAAGACGTGCGCCTGCTCGAGCGGATGGCGCGAAACGTCGGCTCGATCATCGCCAATCTCCAGCTTTACCGCGAGGTCGTCGAAGAGCGCGAAGAACTTCTCCAGACGTTCGAGTCCCTCACCGCCGGCTTGATCCTCGTGTCGATGGAAGGCAAGATCAGCCAGATGAACGCGTCGGCTCGGGCAATCTTCGGATTCCCTAACGACGTGATCGGCAAACCCTACCAAGACGTGATGGGCCAGGCCGAACTTCGGGACGTCTTCGAGGCAGGCCTCCGAGGCGAAGAGAAGACCAAGCCCGACGTCACGCTGCTCATCAACGGGATGGAGCGCATCTTCCAGGTCCAATCGGCCCAGGTGCGCAACGAGGACGGCAAGCCCCTCGGGATCGTCGCGATCCTCAACGACTACACCGAGATCAAGAACATCGAGCGGATGAAGAGCTCGTTCGTGGCCATGGCCTCGCACGAACTCCGTACCCCGCTCACGGCCATCAAGGGGTTCGTCAGCACACTGCTGATGGACGACGGCTTCTCGAACGACGAGCGCCGCGAGTTCTACATGATCATCGACCAGGAGTGCGACCGTCTGACGCGCCTGATCAACGACCTGCTGAACACGGCGCGCATCGAAGCGGGCGAGAGCCTGAAGCCCAACTACAGCAACGTGCATTTCCGACAGCTTCTGGAGAAGGTGCTCATGATCCAGAAGCAGAGCACGTCCCGGCACACGCTGGTGCTCAAGGCGCCCGAGACCATTCCGGAGATCGTGGGCGACGAGGACAAACTCGACCAGGTGCTGACGAACCTGCTGAACAACGCCATCAAATACTCGCCGAACGGCGGACAGATCACCCTGTCGTGCGAGGTCGACGGGAACGAGCTGCTCGTGGGGGTCCAAGACGAGGGCTTGGGGATCCCGAAGGAGCACCAGGCCCGCGTGTTCGACAAGTTCCACCGCGTGAACAACGACGACAACAGGCGCATCTACGGGACGGGTTTGGGCCTTTACTTGGTGAAGCACTTGGTGGAGACCGTCCACCTTGGGAAGATCTGGGTGGAGTCGGAGGTCGGCAAGGGCTCGACGTTCTACTTCCGGATTCCGACCAACCTCGACATCGAGCACGCCAAGGCGCTGAACACCTAGCGCCCACGGGGGACGGCACCGCGTGATCCTCGTTGTCGACAACTACGACTCGTTCACCTACAACCTCGTCCAGTACGTCGGGGAGTGCGGTGAAGAGGTCGTCGTCCGACGCAACGACGCGGTCACCGTGGCCGAGATCGCGACGATGTCGCTGACGGGCATCCTGCTTTCGCCCGGACCGTGCACGCCGCGCGAATCGGGGGTGTGTCTCCCCTTGCTCGACGAGGCGCACCGGGGAAGCGCGGGCGCCCTCGGCGGATTGCCGATCTTCGGAGTGTGTCTGGGGTTGCAGGCCATGGGGCACACGGCGGGAGGCGAAGTCGCCCGCGCGAAGCAGATCATGCACGGCAAGCCCTCTCTGATCCGGCACGGCGGCCAAGGGGTGTTCGCAGGCATCCCGAGCCCGTTCTCCGCGATCCGGTACCACTCGCTCAGCGTCCGCCCCGAATCCCTGCCCTCGACCTACGAGGTGACCGCCACGGCCGAGGACGACGGCGAAATCATGGGGCTCGCGCACCGGTCGCTCCCGATCGAGGGAGTGCAGTTCCACCCCGAATCCGTGCTGACGGAACACGGCATGGCGATGATCGCCAACTTCGTGAAGCGCTGCCAGGGGCAGTCGCCCTAAACCGTGACTTCGCTTCGGCGCTCGGAAACGCGACGCTCGCTGTGGTCGAGGACTTTCTTGCGGAAGCGAAGCGTCTTGGGGGTCACCTCGAGCAGCTCGTCGTCGCGGAGCCACGCGAGGGCCTGCTCGAGGGAGAACTCCCGGTGCGGATCCAGGGCTTGCGTCTGCTCGCTGGTGGAGGAGCGGATGTTGTTCGCGGCCTTGGTTTTGGTCACGTTCACCACCATGTCCTCGTCGCGCGCGCAAGCGCCGACGATCATGCCACCGTAGCACTCGGTGCCGACCGGGTAGAAGAACGTCCCGCGCTCCATCACGTCTTCGTACGCGTAGCGCGTGATCTTCCCGGGGTCCTTGCAGATGAGCGATCCTTGCGTGCGGCTCTGGACCTCGCCGCTATGGGGCTCGTACCCCTCGAACAGCGAGGCGACGATACCCAGCCCGCGCGTGAGGGTGAGGTACATCGATCGGAACCCGATCAGCCCACGCGTCGGAATGCCGTACTCAAGTCGGACTTGCCCGTTCTCCTGCTTGGCCATGTCGCGCATCTCGCCCTTGCGCCGGCTCATCTCCTCCATCACCGGCCCGACGGAGTCTTCCGGCAACTCGAGGGTCACGGCCTCGTAGGGCTCTTGGACCCGACCGTCGTCCCCGCGCTTGAGGATGACCTGAGGGCGTGAGATCTGCATCTCGTAGCCCTCGCGGCGCATGGTCTCGATCAGGACGGCGAGCTGCAGCTCGCCCCGTGCGGCGACGGTGACCGTGTCAGCCTGGCTCGTGCGGTCGATCTTGACCGACACGCTCACCGCCTCCTCCTTTTCAAGACGTTCGCGAATCTTATGGATCGTGAGGAACCTGCCGCCGTCCTTGCCCGCAAGGGGCGAGTTGTTGGCGTAGAAGTTCATCGTCAACGTCGGGGGCTCGACTTGGATCGGAGGAAGCGGCGTGGCGTGTTCGGGATGCGCGATCGTATCGGAGATCAACACGTCGTCGAGGCCCGACAGCATGGCGATCTCACCGGGACCGACGGACTCCGTGTCGACGAGCTGAATGCCCTCGTAGGTCCAGAGCTTGGTGACGTTGAAGCCCACGGTCTTGCCTTCCCGCACATGCGAGAGGCGGTCCCCGATCTTGACGGTCCCGCGGAGCACCTTGCCTCCGAACATGCGCCCCAGATAGTCCGAGTAGTCGAGGTTGTTCACCTGGAGTTGGAACGGACCGTCGGCTTGCACCGAGGGTGGAGGAACCGCGTTCACGATCATCTCGAACAGGGCGCGCATGTCGCGCTCCGCCCCGTCCGGGGAAACGCGCGCGAACCCACCGGAACCCGAGGTGTAAAGGTGCGGGAAGAACAAATCGTCTTCGCTCGCGCCCAGGTCGATGAACAAATCGAGCGTCTTGTCGTAGGCATCGAGGGGGCGCGCCCCTTCGCGATCGATTTTGTTGATGCAGACGATGGGTTTGAGGCCCTGGGCCAGCGCCTTCTTGAGGACGAACCGCGTCTGGGGCATCGGGCCCTCGTTCGCGTCGACGACCAGCAGCACGCCGTCCACCATCGAGAGCACGCGCTCGACCTCGCCTCCGAAGTCCGCGTGGCCGGGCGTGTCCACGATGTTGATCTTGACGTCCCGGTATCGCACGCTGGCGACCTTGGAGAGAATGGTGATGCCCTTTTCGCGCTCGAGGTCGTTGCGGTCCATCACACGCTCCTGCATGTGTTGGTTTTCCCGGAAGATCCCGGACTGGCGGAAGATCGCGTCGACGAGCGTGGTCTTGCCGTGATCGACGTGGGCGATGATCCCTATGTTGCGAATGGAGGCGGGCACGAAACAGGATACCCGGACGGGCGGGTTTCTCAGGTTCAAACAGAGCCCAAGACCCGCCCCCGATATGCTACTATCGTGCGCGAATCACATTCGAAGAGGGGATTGAGTTTTGGCGATCGACACCAGCGATTTCAAGAACGGCATGCACATCGAGTTGGACGGCGAGGTTTACACCATCGTCGACTTCCAGCACGTGAAACCCGGCAAGGGCGGCGCGTTCGTCCGCACGCGCCTCAAGAAGGTGCGGACGGGACAAGCGATTGAAAAAACTTTCCGATCGGGTGAGCGCGTCGAACCCGTGTTCATCGAGAAGCAGGCGATGCAGTTCCTCTATCGGCAGGGCACCGACCTCGTGATGATGGATCTGGACTCTTACGAACAGATTCCTGTCGCGGAGGAAGCGCTCGGAGACCAGGGGAAGTATCTCAAAGAAGAGATGGAGATCGTGAGGCTCATGGCGAACGGCGAGGCCCTGGGCTACGAGCTTCCCAATTTTGTGGAGTTGGAGGTTGTGGAAACAGATCCGGGATACAAAGGCGACACGGTCAGCGGAAGCACCAAGCCCGCGAAGTTGGAGACCGGCGCGATGGTCCTGGTTCCGTTTCACATCAACGAAGGCGACGTCGTGAAGATCGACACGCGATCTGACAGCTATCTGGAGCGGGTGAAAAAGTAGGAGTGACGCGCGAGGAATGAGCAAGCCAGCCGGCTACGGACCCAGTCGGGACCTTGAGGATGCGCTTCAGGGCGCCCTCGACAGCATCGCCCGGTTTCTCGTCTATGCGGGCGGATTGGCCACGCTCATCTCGGTCGGATTCCTGATCTACACGTTCATCGTTTTCTCCGGGCCTTCGCAGGCGAGCGTGGCTCAGGCCGCCAGCAACATCGAGATCTTCAGGAAGATCCTGATGGCCGGAATCGCCGCGCTGGGCGTTGGTACGACGTACTCGTTCTGGGGCGAAGAGACGCTTGGCGTGCTGCAGCTCATGGTTGCGGCGGTCCTCTACTTGGCGCCGCTGTTTGTTCCCTCGCTGATCTCGGGCGGCAACGTGGCCCCGGTGGGCGCGAGAGCCCTATCGGCCCTGCAGACCGGCGGTCTTATTCTCGGCCTGATCGCCGTGTGCGTGCTGATCGTGGACGCGTCGCTTCGTGTGCGGGACCGGGCGAATCAGGGCGCCCGCGCGGACCAGCTCAAGTACGGAAAGGGGCTCAAAGAGGAGAAGGACATCCAGAACGTCTTTCTCGGCAAGTGCTGGCAGCTCCCCTACTGTCGGAAGTTCGTCCGCGAGCGGTGCCCGATCTACCACAGCCGGCGCACGTGCTGGCGCGAGCGGGTCGGATGCATGTGCGAAGAAGAGGTCATTCGGAACGCGATGGAGAACAAGCCCATCCCGAAGGACATGGTCGCCGCCGCCCGCTTCATCCCCTACAACAACCGGGTGACGCTCGAGCAGAAGAAGGAGCGATGTCGCCAGTGCGTGATCTACAACGAGCACCAGAAGCACAAGTACAAGGCCATCATGCCCGTCACCGTGCTGGCGTTCGCCGGGTTCTACGTGCTGTTCCGCCCCCAGCTTCTCGCCGCGACGGGTGCCTTCGTGCAGAAGATCGACGCGATCGTCGGCACGGCGACTTTTCGACCGGACGGCGTCCAGGAGACTTCGACGTTCACCACGGGCATCTTCCAAGAGATGCTCCTGGTGTGCTTCATGATCGTCGCGCTCACATACGCGATGAAGATCATCGAGTTCCTGATCTTCAAGCTCAAGGTGTAAGGTGGCCGTCCTAGGCGCCCCACTGATCATCGACGGTTCGCACGGCGAGGGGGGCGGGGCACTCGTCCGGACCGCTCTGGCGATGGCCGCCCTCACCCAACAGCCGGTCCGGATCGTGAACGTGCGCGGCGGAACGGGTGCCCCGGGGCTCAATCCCGAGGATCTGACGGTGCTTCGTGCCGTGGCGTGGTGCTCTGGAGCCGAGGTGCTCGGCGCCGATCCCGGCTCCAACAGCGTCAGCTTCTTGCCGACCCGACGCCCGCGAGGGATGAACGAACTGCTCGACATCAGCGAGGGGCAGGATGGGCCGGGCTTCGCCAACGCCCTCGTGGTGCTCAACTCGTTGCTGCCGCTGTTGGCGCGCACGGGCAGCTACTCCTCGCTGAGCGCGCAAGGGGAGACCTACGCCAGCCGCGTGCTCAGCTACGACTACTTCGCGAACGTGACGCTGCGGGCCGCGCGCAGCTTTGGGCTCTACGCGGTGCCGGACCTGCCGTTCGCCGGGTTTGGGCGGGGCAGCAGGGGCGAAGTACGGCTCGAGGTGGAGCCCAGCGCCCTGACCGGCGTCGATTGGCAAACCCGCGGAGCGTTGGTCGGAGTGCGGGCGCTGGTGACCACGGGAGAGCTTCCCGAGCAGGTCGCCGCCCGTGGGCTTCAGCATCTGGGGCGCTTGGCCTTCTACGCGGGTTTCGAGGTCGAGGCGGACGCGAACCTCGTGCCTTCCAAGGGGCCCGGCGCCATGGTCACCGTGTGGGGAGAGTTCGAGCGGGGATTGGGCGGGTGCGCCGTGATGGGCCAGCGCGGTGTGCGCATCGAGGCGGTCGCCCAGCAGGCGTTCGAGGGCTTCGCCCAGTGGATGCGAACGGACGCGACCGTCGACGAGTACCTGGCGGACCAGATCCTCATTCTCGCCGCGATGGCGGAGGGGCAAACGCGGTTCCGGACCCCGAACCTCACGCCGCGGTTCCTCACCAGCGCGTGGGTGATCAAGCAGTTCCTGCCGATCCACATCACGATTCGAGGCGCCGAAGGAGAGCCCGGGGACGTGACGATCAGGCGATAGGGGTGTTTGGCAAGCACGCCCGTCGAGCGGGCGTGGCACCTCTTCGGGGGGCTACTTCTTGACCTGGGGGCTGTACTGCGGGTGGCCGAAGTCGCCGAGCTGCCCCGTGATGTTGCGAAGGCCCGTGCCGTCCCGGCGGATCTCGTGAATAGCGCGCTTGCCCTGGTCCGTCATCACGAACAGGATGCGGTCGCTGTCCGGCGCCCACGACGGATCCTGGATCGCCCCCTTGATGACCGCGGTGGCCGTCTTGCCACCCTCGCCACGTGCCGGCATGACCACCAGGTCGGCCGATTCCACCTGGCCGCTTCCCGTGTGCTTGCCCGTGACGAGCATCAGGGTGGACCCGTCGGGCGAGACGCGGGGAAGGGTGAAGGCCAGATCGTCGGTGTTGCTCGCCGCGATCGGGGGTTGGGCGTTCTTCAAGTCGTTGGGATCGATCACGCCGACCATGTGCTGGAACGGCTTCTTGATCCGGCCGTTCTCGATGAACTGCTCGGGAATATTCTCACGGTCGGGGAATTGAAAACCGATGGCCACGTAGACGACCTCGCCCGTCTTGGGATTCACGTCGAACTCGACGCGCTCGCCGGCGATGACGGCGAAGGGGGGCTGCAACTGCTCTCCGCCCAAGTTCTGGAGGATGAGCACCTCCCCGAGGTCGTTGCGCATCACGGCGACGATCCAGTCCCGCCCGTTGCCTGCCCACCTCGCTCGCCGGACGCTGCTGCCAAAGTGCTCGTAGAGGGCGTCGAACTGGCTGCCGACCCCGCCTTCGCTTGTGGCGGACCGCTCTCGGCCCACCGGAGGCAGCACCTGGGGCGTGGAGCCGTCGGTGGGGTCGAGCTGGAGCACGAATCCGCCGGACGTGATGAGGGCGAAGTCGTTGGCGTTGGGCACCATGGGCGAAGGGAACTCGATCGTGGTCTTGGCCCGGCTGCCGAAGGTGCGGCGGGTCACCGTTTGGCTGCCGGGGTTCCAGCGGAAGATGTTGTACGTGTTGTCTTCGCGATCGCTGCTGAAGAAGATTCGGTTTCCGTCCGGACGCCAAACGGGGTCGCGGTCCGACGCGGGGGCCTTGTAGCCTGGGCTGGGGACCAACTTCCCCTGGGGATCGATCAGGACGACCTGGTTGCCGTCCTCCACCTCTTGGACGGCGGCGATCATGCCCACCGTATCCACGGAGAACGGCAGATCGATGTCCCCGCCCAGCCCGCGATACCACTGATAACCCAGCAACAGCGCGGCGATCGTAAAGAGACCGCCCACAAAGCGGATCATCATCTTGCGGGTGACGAGGGGCGGACGGGTGCCAGTGGATTTATCCATCGTTCTCCTTCAACAGCGAATCGCCGGCTCGGATCCTCGCCCCATTGGCAAAATCCCGTCCCGACATGCGCTTTTTACCTTCCGGCTGAACTTCGAGCCACGCCATGGCTCCGTCGGCGAAGGCCACGACCAGTTCGGGCGACGTCGCCACGACGTCGCCAGGCGAGCCCTGGCCCGTCCTCCTCCTCGCGTCCCACACCCGGAGGCGGCCGTGGGCCGTTTCAACGAACGCCCCGGGGTTGGGTGTGAACGCACGGTACCGGTTGTACTCCCCCGAAAGCGGGGCGGCGAGCCGCAGCCGCGCCTCGTGGCGTTCGACCTTCGGTGCCAGCGTGGCTCGCGAGGAATCCTGAGGCCTGCGAGTGTAGGCGCCCGCGGCCAGGCGAGCCGCCCACAGCACGACCTGCGCGGCGGCGACCCGGGCCAATCGTTCCTCCAACATCCCGTAGGTCTCGTCCGGGTCGATCGGGACCCGGCACACGTTGATGAGATCGCCCGTGTCCATCCCGCGGTCCATCTGCATGAGCGTGACCCCGGTCACGGTTTCGCCCGCCTCCAGGCACCGCTGGATGGGTGCGGCGCCCCGCCAGGCGGGAAGGATGGAGCCGTGCAGGTTGATTCCTCCTTGGCGGGCGCTGTCCAGGACCGCCTGGGAGAGGATCTGCCCGTAGCTGGCGACCAAGAGAAAATCAGCGTCGAGCGAACGGAGATGCTCCACGAACTCCGGGGCGCGGCTGCGTTCGGGCGTCTCCACGTGCAGGCCCAGCTCGAGCGCCCGCTGCTTGACCGGGGAAGCGTGCAGACGGAGCCCCCGACCCGATGGACGGTCCGGCTGGCTGACCACAAGAACGAGGTGGGGCGCCATCGACTCGAGGGCGGGGACGGCGAACGCCCCCGTGCCGAAGAAGACGACCCTCATTCGGCCTCATCGGGCTTGACCGAGGGGTGCATCCAGTGCAGGGTCGCCAGGTCCACCTTGTCTAGGAACAGCACCCCGTTGAGATGGTCGATCTCGTGGAGGACGACGCGCGCGTGGATGCCCTCAAGCTCGAAGGTGACCTCGCGGCCACGCCGGTCCAACGCCTCGACTTCGACGTACTCGGCACGCTTGACGTCGCCGTACAGACCGGGGATGCTCAGGCACCCTTCTTCGCCGATCTGCTCGCCCTCGCTCTTGACCACGACCGGGTTGATCAAGCCCGTCGGGCGCATTCCCTCGGCGGCGATCACGATCACCCGCTGCAGGATGCCCAGTTGCGGGGCGGCGAGCCCGATGCCGTTGGCGCGCCGCATCACCGAAGCCATCTGGTCCACGAGCAATTGGGTCTTCTTCGTGAACTTCACGATCTCGGTCGCCGTTTGCCGGAGGCGAGGATCGGGCACCTTGATGATCGGCCGCTCCTCGTCGGTCACGTAAAGGTGTTTGAACTCCTGAGGAACCACGACGTCCATGCCTTGCCGATTATGGCATTCGCAGCGTCACGACCCGGGGGATGCCCCCCAAGTCGGAGGCGGTGCCGACGTGCTCCCACCCCGCGACTTCGAAGAGGTCCCGGACCCGCTCGGACTGTCCCATCCCCACTTCGGCGACCAGCAGGCCGCCCTTGTCGAGGATGCGGGGGGCTTCGCGGGCCAGCCGCATGTAGCAGGCGAAGCCGCCCTCCCCCGCCCAGAGGGCGCCCGGAGGTTCCCACTCCGCGATTTCGCGCGGAAGCGGGTCCGCATGGGCGATATAGGGCGGGTTCGTCGCGATTACGTGGATCGACTGGTCGCGCAAGGGCGCCACCAGATCGCCCGCGAGGAGATCCACGTCGGCTCCGAGCTCCTCCCGGTTGCGGATGGCCCATCGGAGCGCGTCCGGAGAGACGTCGATGCCGGCGACGCGGAGGTCGGGTCGTTCGAGCTTCGCGGTGATGGCGATGCATCCGCTACCCGTTCCCACATCGAGCACCGTTGCGCCAATCGGTGCCGCGCCGAGGAGCACCTCCACGAGGGTCTCGGTTTCGTGGCGAGGCACCAGGACCCCCGGTCCGACGTGGAACGGACGGCCGTAGAACTCGCGCACGCCTCGGATGTAAGCCAGAGGTTCCCCTTCGAGGCGCCTTTCCAGGAGCTGGTCGGCGGCGGCCCTGTTGGCCATCGGCTCCCCGAGGTGTGGCAGGAGCTGCGATCGCTCGAGTCCCAGAGCGGTGGCGGCGAGGAGTTGTGCCTCGAGCCTGGGCGCCTCGACGCCCGCGAGCGCCAACCGGTCTTCGGCGACCCGTATCCACTCGCTCCGCGTCATGGCTTCGCGCGGTAAGGCTCCAGACGCGAGCGCATGGCGTCCGCCAGCTCGGCCTCCAGGTGGATTCCGTCCTGCCCGTACTCCACGCTCAGGACGCGGCCGAAGTCGTAGCACATCTGCACCAGCGCGGATTCGGAGTACGGGATCACCGCGTCCACGCGTGTCAGCAGCGCGCGCACCTGTTCGGTGAGCGCCTGCATGAAGACGCTCATCCCCTTGCCTGTCTTGGCGCTGATTGCCACGGATTGCGGCCACTCGCGGGCCAGGGATTCCCCGAGATCGGGCGGGGCGGCGTCGATCTTGTTGAAGACGGTGAGCATCGGCTTGTCGCCTGCTCCGAGGTTGGCCAGCGTCTCGAGCACCGCGTCGCGTTGAAGCTCCCAAGCCGGTTGCGAGACGTCGATCACGTGCAGGACGAAGTCGGCGAACACGACCTCCTCCAGCGTCGAGCGAAACGCTGCGACGAGCTGGGTCGGGAGGTTGCGGATGAAGCCGACCGTATCGGTCAGGAAGACGGCGTACCCCTCGGGCAGATCGATCTTCCGCGTCGTGGGATCGAGCGTCGCGAACGGCATGGCGTCGACCAGGAGCTCGGTTTCGGCCAGCCGGTTCATCAAGGTGGACTTGCCGGCGCTCGTGTAGCCGACGATCGAGCCCCAGGGGTACGGGTTGCGGCGGCGGGCGGCGCGCTGCTGTTCGCGGTGGCGCTTGACCTCCTCGATCTCCTCCCCCAATCGGGCGATGCGGTCGGAGATCATGCGCCGGTCCGCCTCGAGCTTGGTTTCACCGGGGCCGCGAAGGCCGATGCCTCCCTTCTGCCGCTCGAACTTCGTGTAGACGGACATGAGCTTGGGCAGCATGTAGGTGAGCTGAGCCAGTTCGACTTGGAGCATGCCCTCGCGCGTCTTGGCGCGCCGCGCGAAGATGTCGAGGATCAGTTGGGTGCGGTCGATGACCCGCACTCCCACGGCCTCCATTACGTTTCGATGCTGGTTGCCCCGAAGGTCGCCGTCGAACAAGAGGACGTCGGCGCGGGTCTCCTGGACCAGTGCGGCCATCTCCTCGAGCTTGCCCTTGCCCACGTAGGTCGCCCGGTGGGGCTTGTCCACCCGTTGGCGGATCGAGGCGACGGGCTCGACCCCTGCGGCTTCGCAGAGACCCTCCATCTCCATTTCCACATAGAGGTCCTCCGACTCGTCCTCGTTCACGTACACGAGCACCGCGCGCTCGGTCGGGGAGGAGGTCTCGGAGCCGGAGTCGCGAGCCATGGTTAGAAGCGGGCCACCAGGAACGACGCGCTCAGTGTCAAGCCATCGAAGTGGAACCCGTCCGTTTCCGAATAGAGGTCGTACCGCGCCTGGAGCTGGAACCGCTGGTTGAACGTGATGCCCGCTCGAACATTGCCGTTCCAGCCGATGCGCCTCGCGGCGAACCGCTCCGGAACGCCGCCTTCCATCCGCACGATCGAGTAGTCGTAGTACGTGGGACCGGCTGCCACGGCCACGTAGGGCACCTGGCCGCGACCCTGGTCGAACTGCATTTCGGCACCCACCGTGACCGGAATGGCCAGGAGTCGGTTTCCGTCCCGATCGGCGGTCAGAAGCGCGAAGTTGACCCGGAGCTTCCAGCGCTTGGGGGTGGCAAACGTGATCGGTTGGAGTCCGAACGAGAGCCACGTGTCGCCGAAGATGTCGCGCACCGTTCGGTCGCTGGGCAAGAATACGCCGCCGTTGAGACCCCATCCCCGCTGGGTCTCGTTTCCCTGCGCGTGCGCTCCCGCCGAGGCAAGGGCGACCGCGAGCACCATCCACGAATGTCTCATGGGAGCACGTTACCGGATCGGGATGGCACTCAGCCTCGGAGAACGTAACCGTCCGCCAGGGCTTCGATCTCGCGCGCCGCGGCCCCCACGGCCCCCTCGAAGAGGATTCTCCCCTTCTCGGCGGTCGCTCGGCTTGCGTATCCGTACGAGCCCTCCTCGGTGATCTCGTCGAAATGGTGCACGACGCTGGAGAGGGGTGGTTCGCTGTGAAGTCCGTCGTCCCGGAGCTTGTCGGTTCGGACGGACTCGGGACGGAGGTGCAGCATCAAGCTCGCCTCGGCCTCGCACGCATGCCGCATCTCTTTGAGCGGTCCTTCGAGGGTTTCCGCGATCAGCGGCCGGATCAGTGCGGCATAGCTCGTGTGCGCAAAGGAGAGGTTCGGAAACTCGGCTTTCAGGCTTCGCAGGGCCACGCCGTTGGGCTCGGTGTTGCCTCCGTGCGCGTTCAGCACGAAGTATTTGGCGAACCCGTGGGGGATCAGCGACCGCACGACGCTTTGCAGGGCCGCTCCGTAGGCCTCGAAGCTGGCCGAGAGCGTTCCCGGGAATCTCAGGTGGTGGCCGGACGCCCCCAACCACAGGGTGGGAGTCAAGAGCGTCTTGTGGGGAAGGCGTGCTTCCACGGCTTCGGCCACGGCCGTGGCGAGCAGGGTGTCCGTCAAGAGCGGCAGGTGCGGCCCGTGCTGCTCGATCGAGCCCGTAGGGATCACGACCACCGATGCCCGGTCGGCACCCTCAACGTCCTGCCACGTCGCCTCGGCCAGTTTCATGGCTTACTGTTCGGGCCGCAGATCGCGCAGGATCCGAGAGACCCGTTCGCGCAGTTCGGGGTCGTGCGCCATGTCGGAGGTCAGCTTCTGGTACGCATACATCATCGATGTGTGGTCCATCTCGAACTGGTCGCCGATGGTGGTCCAACTGTCGCCCCGGATCTCCCGAATGAGATAGACCGACACTTGCCGCGCGCGAACGATCTCGGCCTTGCGCTTCTTCGACTTGATCGTCTCGGGCGGGATCTGCGTCAGGTCTGCGACGGCCCGGAAGATGTCGTCGCACGAGGGCGTCCGAGACGTGTGCCGGTAGTAGCGCTCCACGAGCTCGCGGGCCAATTCGAAATCAAGGGGCCGACCCTCGATCCCGCCGATCGCCGCAAACTTCGTGAGGCAGCCCTCCAGCACGCGGATGTTGCCCGGCACCTGTTCGGCGAGGTACATGGCCACCGACGTTTCCAGATCGATGCTCTCGGCTCTGGCTTTGTTGATCAAGATGGCGGATCGCGTTTCGGTGTCTGGCGGCTGGATGTCCGCGACCAGGCCCGCTTCGAAGCGCGAGCGAAGGCGCTCGTCCACCAGGTGCAGCTCGCGAGGGGGGCGGTCGCCGGCGAGCACGATCTGCTTGCCTTGCTGGTAGAGGTGGTTGAAGGTGTGGAACACCTCCTCGACGGTCTTGTCCTTTCCGGCGATGAACTGGATGTCGTCAACCAGCCACATCTGGACGTTGCGCTGCTCCCGCCGGAACGCCTCGATGCGCTGGCCGCGCAACGCTTCGATGAATCGCTCGGCGAACTCCTGCGCCGTCACATAGACGATCTTGAACTTCGGCTCGCGCCTCAACACCGACTGGGCGATGGCGTGGAGCAGGTGGGTCTTGCCAAGGCCCGACCCACCGTAGATGAACAGCGGGTTGTACAGCCTGCCGGGCTGGTCGGCTACCGCCTTGGCTCCGGCATGGGCCATGCGGTTGCTCTGCCCGACCACGAACGTGTCGAAGCTGTACCGATCGCAGGGCGCAAAGGATGGCTCGGACGCCGGGCTCGAGAGCACGGTCGGTTTGGCCTCGTGCACGACCGGTTCGATGTCCCGTCGGGAGACGATGGTCAGCTCGATCTGCAAGGGAGCTCCCATTTCGTCGGACACCCGCTGCTCCAGGGACTGGAGGTACTTGCGCTTGACCCAATCGTGGACGAACGTGCCCGGACACTCGACCAGCACCGAGCCGTCCCGCACCTCGACCGGCCGAAGCGGTTTGAGAAACCTCTCGAACCACGACGGGGGGGCCTCCCCCTGGAGTCGCGTCAGGACACGATCCCAAGCGGCCCTGAGTTGCACGGTGTCGATGTCATCTTCGAGCGAGAGCTGGTCCTTCATGGCAAGCAAAAAACCCAGGGTGCGGCGACCGACGATGCTGGGCAGAGAGGGCAGTATACACATGCCCGGCTGCGATTGCAGGGGTCGCATTCCCGATGGGAAAGCAAGTCCAGTTTCGCACAGGCGGACCAAAACGACAACCCCCCTTTTTGAACCTATGGAACCTGGAAATCCAGGTAGAAATACCAGGGTCCTTCCGACCGGCGCCCCGTTGCGTTCGGACGGCTACAATGGGGTGTGGCGACGCGCGTGCTGGGGGTCCTCGCAGGCGAGGACCAGGACGTAGGCGACCTCGTCCGCTGGGCTCGCTCGGCCGAGGTCGTCTTGGCCGCCGACAGTGCCGCGGACCGGTTGTTGGAGGGGGGCATCACGCCCCACCGCATCGTTGGCGATATGGACTCGGCCAGCCCGGCGGCCCTCGCCAGCGGTGCGGAGCTGATACGAGACGACGACGTGCATCGCTCGGATTGCGACAAGCTCCTCGACCACGCTTGGCGTTCGGGCTGGAAGCAGATCACGCTGGCGGGCATCGAGGGAGACCGCCTCGACCACCTTTTGGCGGCGCTTCTGAGCGCCGCTCGCTCCCCGTTGGAGATTCGTCTCGCGCTGCGGGACGGAACGGGCTTGCTGGTGCGCGAAGGAGGCGAGTCGGTGGTTGGGGCGCGCGTCGGTCAGCTCGTTTCTCTGTTGCCCATCGGCGGTCCGTGCCGCGCAACGCTCACGGGGGTGCGCTGGCCCGTGTCCGACGCGGAGTTCGGTCCCACCGGCACGTGGAGCCTCTCCAACGAAGCCGTCGAGGAGTGCGTAAGCGCCCATGTCCACCTGGGGTGCGCGCTTCTGGTGTTGGGGGGACCCCCGGACGAGGCGTTGCCTTGGCCTTGACTCTGGGGCCGCTCGACACGGCCGTCGTGCTGGTGTTCGTGGCGGCGCTGCTGGCCCTTGGGTTCAGCGCGCGTCTACGGGACCACTCGGTGCTCCAGTTTCTTGCCGCCGGTCGAGGATTGACCTTGCCCGTGTTCGTGGCCACGCTGGTCAGCACGTGGTACGGCGGAATCCTCGGGATCGGGGAGTCGGTCAGTTACTACGGGCTGGGCACGTGGGTGTTGCTGGGCGTCCCTTACTACGTCTTCGCCCTGCTCTACGCCACCAAGTTCGCCGAGCGCGTCCGGGAGGCGGACCAGATCAGTCTTCCCGAGCGTCTCGGCCAGCGCTTCGGCAACACCGCGGCACTCGTGGGCGGCGCGCTGGTCTTCCTGTTGGCTGTGCCCTCGTTCCACGTCCTGATGCTGGGGACGCTCGTTCAGGCGTTCACGGGCTGGAGCTTCGGCGTCGCCGTCGTCGTCGGCGCGGGCGTGGGGACCCTGTTTCTCTACCGAGGCGGGCTGCTGGCGGACGCGCGGGCCTCGCTCCTGGCGTTTGCGATGATGTACGTCGGCTTCGCGGTGATGGCCGTCTACTGCCTGGTTCGGTACCCCTTGGGCAAGACTCTGGGGTCGCTGGAACCGCACCTGCTGACGTGGGACGGGGGGACGGGCGTTCCTTACGTGCTCAGCTTCCTCATCCTGGGCGCGTGGACCTTGGTCGATCCGGGGTTCCACCAGCGCGTGGCGAGCGCTGCGACGCCTCGTATCGGTCGTCGCGGCGTCTTCATCTCGGTCGGGTTCTGGTTCGTGTTCGACGCGATGTCCATCGTCAGCGCGATGTACGCGCTGGCATTGCTGAAGCCGGTTCCCGAGAACCGGCTGATGGTGTTCCCAGCGCTCGGGGAGGCCGTCCTTCCGCCCGGGTTGAAGGCCATGTTCGTGTGCGGGATGGTGGGAACGATCGTTTCGGCGATGGTGGGCTACACGCTGGTTGGCGGCTCGTCCCTCGGCCGCGACCTCGTCGCCCGCGCCAAGGGCGGCCTCGACGACGCCCAAGTCAAGGCCTGGACCCGTTTCGGCATCGGCGTCGCAACGGTCGTTGCGATCGTATTGGCTTCGCAGATCCAGTCGGTCGTGCAGTTGTGGTACATGTGGGGCGGAGCGATCGTGGGCGCGTTGCTGCTTCCCGTCGCGTCGTCGTACGGGCTGTTGCCTTTGCGCGCGGGGAACCGGTGGGTGGTGGGTTCGATGGCGGGGGCGTTCGCTCTGTCGTTCGCGTTGCTCGTTTACGGTATAAGAACCCAAAACCCGTTCCTCGACGTCCAAGTGGGAGAAACGAGTTTCAACCTCGGAACCCTTTTGCCGGGACTCGCGCTCTCCGCGCTGGTGCTTGGCGTGGGGGAGTGGTTGGCCAGGAGGCCCGAGCATGCATAGCGACGAAGAGTTGGATTCGCCGGTCGAAGCTCCCGAGGAGCAAAACGAACTGGAGGAGGGGGCGAGCGAGCCTGAAGTCGAAGCGGAACCGTCCGCGGGTCCCCGCCTGATTCTCCGCCGCTCCGGGGCCGACACGGAGTTCGTCTTCCCGCTGAGTTCCCCGGCGGTTGTGGGCCGATTCGATCCCGCCGTCGGACCCGTCGACGTCGATCTGGGACCTCTCGACGAAGGCGTTTACGTTTCGCGCAAGCATGCCCAATTCGAACTGGAGGACGGCGTGTGGAAGCTCCGGGACCTCGGTTCGTCCAACGGAACGTTCGTGCTGAGGGACGATTTTGAGCGGATCGAGGAGGCCGAGCTTGAGGACGGCACCGAGATCGCCTTTGGCAACGCGCGATTCGTGTTCCGGCTGTAGCTGACGCGCCCGACTCGCGGGAGTTGCACCTGCGTGGAACCAAGTGATGGGTGCCACGCCCGCTAGACGGGCGTGCTCTTCCTAGACGATCTGCACGTCGTGGGCGCCCTTCTGGATGTAGCCGATCTTCGCGGCGGCCTCCCCGCTCTCGTTCAGCCGGCCCACCACCTCGTCCGCTACGTCCTTCGAGACGACGAGGGCCATGCCGATCCCCATGTTGAAGGTCGTGAACATCTCCACGTCCGAGACGTTTCCGGCCTCCTGGATCAACCGGAAGATCGGCAGCGGCGTCCACGACCGGCGGTCGAGCACCGCCTGAACGTTCGCGTGCATGGCGCGCGGGAGGTTGCCGTAAAGCCCTCCCCCGGTGATGTGGGCCGCGCCGCGCACCCCCTCGATCTCCTGCAAGATCGGATAGACCGCGTTGAAGTAGCTCTTGTGGGGCCGGAGAAGCTCCTCCCCGATCGTCGTTTCCATGCCGGGCACGAGGTCCCGGACCGACAGCCCGCCGTGCTCGAAGAGCGCGGTGCGGGCGAGCGAGAAGCCGTTGGTGTGCAGCCCCACGCTGGCGATCCCGATCACCGCGTCGCCCGGAAGAATCTTGCCGCGCGGAAGCCGACGTTCCATGTCGACCACTCCCACGATCGAGCCCACGAGGTCGATCTCCTCGTCGAGGTAGACGCCGGGCATCTCGGCGGTCTCGCCGCCGAGGAGTACCGCGCCCACCGCCATGCACGCCTCTGCCGCGCCCCCGAGCACCTGGGTGAACACCGCGGGGTCGATGCGCGAGGAGGCGAAGTAGTCCATGAAGAACAGCGGCCGCGCCCCTTGGCACAGGATGTCGTTCACGCAGTGGTTCACGATGTCCTTCCCGAGGCCTGAGAAGTCGCCGACCATGGCCGCGACCTTCGTCTTGGTGCCGACCCCGTCGATGCTGCTGACCAGCACGGGACGCTCCAAATCGGGGAATTCGCCTTGGAACAGCCCGCCGAACCCTCCGACGCCGGCAATCACCCGATCGTTGTAGGTCGCTTGAATCGAGGGCATCACGGCTCGAAGCGATCGCTCCGCACCACCGATGTCCACGCCCGCGTCGCGGTACGTGAGCTGGTCGTCGGCCATGGGAGGCAATTTACCAGAGAGTCCGCCCATCCGGGGCCAAGGTAGTATTCGGTCTTGGCGAGCCGGTAGCTCAGTTGGTAGAGCAACGCCCTTTTAAGGCGTGGGTCCTGGGTTCGAGTCCCAGCCGGCTCACTTGCCACATGGAGTCTGGAGTCGTGCAAGACGTGCAGTGGGTCCGCAAAGTCGTCCAATGGCTCGTGATCGGGTTGCCGGTCGTGGCGCTCGTCTGGATCTGGCTGCCGTTCCTGAACGCGATCCTCCTGGCGACGGTCATCTCCGTCCTCGCCTACGGCCCCTACCAGCGCTCGAGGAGCTGGTGGCTCTCCCGATTGCGCAAACGGGGGGAAGGAATGGCCGACAACATGGCGTCGTTGACGATCATCATGGGCCTTTTGGTCGCAGTCGCCGTGCCCCTCACCC
Organism: Fimbriimonadaceae bacterium; assembly: GCA_023957775.1. Lineage (NCBI taxonomy): Bacteria > Bacillati > Armatimonadota > Fimbriimonadia > Fimbriimonadales > Fimbriimonadaceae > Fimbriimonadaceae bacterium. The sequence goes on from JAMLGR010000007.1 coordinate 45,067, forward strand.
TCATCGGCATCCTGCTCGTCGCCCAGGTCAATTCGGTGGTGCAGGACTTCAAAGCCTCCGCGCCGAACGCGGGCACCGCGTTTTCGGTGGACAGCGTCGTCGCCCAGGCGAACGATGCGCTTGCACCGGTTCTTCAACGGATGGCGGGCACCCAGTTCGATCTCGAAAGCTGGTTTCAAGCCAACCGCCAAGGCCTGACCTCCACGTTGGGCAAGGCCGCGGGTTCCCTTGCCTACACCTTGGGACACGGCATGCTGATGCTCGTGATCGCGTTCCTGACCGCGTTCTTCATGCTGCGGGACGGGCACCGGCTTCGCGAGCCGCTGATGCGCTTCATCCCCCTTCCCCGCGATGGTATCCAACGGATTCTCGATCGCATGCAGGGGACGGTCTCGGCGGTGTTCGTCGGCGTGCTTTTGGTCGGTGTGGCGCAAGGATCGTTGGCGGGAGTCGCTTACGGCATCGCGGGGATTCCCAACGCGTTGATGTGGAGCGTCGTCACGATCGTGCTCTGTTGGATTCCCCTTCTGGGGGCACCGTTGATCTACGTCCCGATGTCGCTGCTGCTGATGTCTCAAGGGCGCGTGGTGCCCGGCGTGCTGCTCTTGGCTTTCGGGTTCGGCGTGGTGAGCCAGATCGACAACCTGCTCAAGCCCCTGGTGATCGGGGCGCGGACCCAGTTGCACACGATGGCCGTGTTCTTCAGCCTGCTTGGAGGCGTCCTCGTGATGGGTCCGATCGGGCTTTTCGCAGGTCCGATCGTGCTGACCCTGGTGCTGTCGCTCTACGACGTCGTGTGCGGAGGCGAGGAGGGGATCGCTACTGCGACACCGTCCGCTGACGCCACGTCTTCACCTTGAGGGTGTAGTAGCTCTTGTCTCCCCGGCATCTTCAGTTGCCCCGCCGTCGCCCGTGGCCAATTCGATGTTCCGGCCGGTTCTGCGGAAGCTACAGCACTTGAACGCGTCCGCGCCGCTCCACCGCCGCCTTCACCATGCCGCGGAAAAGCGGGTGGGGACGGTTCGGGCGCGATTTGAATTCGGGGTGCGCCTGCGTGCCGATGAAGAACGGGTGCGACGGCAGTTCCACCATCTCGACGAGCCGGTAGTCGGGCGACACGCCCGAGACGATGAGCCCCGCTTCTTGCAGCATCTCGCGAAACTCGTTGTTCACCTCGTAGCGGTGTCGATGGCGCTCTTCCACCCTCGTGGTGCCGTAAAGCGTGTGGGCGAGGGTCCCCGCGACGATGTTGCAGGGCCAGGCGCCCAGGCGCATCGTGGCCCCCTTCTCGGTGACGTCGTGCTGTTCGGGAAGCAGGTGGATCACGGGATAGGCGGGGCCGTTGGGCGCGTCCACCATCTCCTCGCTGTTGGCGCCCTCGAGTCCGCACACGTTGCGGGCGTACTCGATGACCGCCATCTGCAGGCCGAGGCAGATGCCGAGGAACGGCAGTCCGGTTTCGCGAGCGTATCGGATCGCCTCGATCTTGCCCTCGATGCCACGCGCGCCGAATCCTGGAGCAATCACCAACCCGTCCAGACCCTCGAGAGCCTCTTCGGGAGGGCGGCCCTCCTCTAGGGAGTCGCTTTCGATCCACTGGATCTCCACGTTGGCGTCGTTCGGGATGCCCGCGTGGATCAGCGCCTCGTTGATCGACTTGTAGGCGTCTCCGTTGCTCGTGTATTTGCCCACGACCCCGATGCGGCACGCGTTCTTGGGGTGCTTGAGCGTTTCGACCAGCGTCCTCCACTCGGACATCGTATCGGTTCGCGCCTCCAGCCCGAGCCGTTCCGTCACGAGTTCGCCCAATCCCGCATCCTCGTACTTGAGGGGGACCTCGTAGATCGTCTCGACGTTCATCGACTCGATGACCGCGCGCTTGGGCACGTCGCAGAACAGACTGATCTTCTCCTTGACGTCGTCCGGCATCGGGAGGTCCGTGCGGCAGATCAGCACGTCCGGCGAGATGCCGATCTCGCGAAGGTTGATCACGCTGTGCTGGGTGGGCTTGGTCTTGATCTCGCCCCACGGCCCAACCTGGGGGATGAGCGTCACGTGGAAGTAAAGGGTGTTCTCGGCGCCCACGTCCTTGCGCATCTGCCGGATCGCTTCGAGGAACGGGAGGCTCTCGATGTCGCCGACCGTGCCGCCGATTTCAGCGATCACGACGTCGGCCTCCTGCTCCTTCGCGTGCAGTCGGATGAGACGCTTGATCTCGTTCGTGACATGTGGGATGACCTGGACCGTCGCGCCGAGGTAGTCCCCTCGCCGCTCGGCCTCGATGACCTTGAGGTAGACCTTGCCCGTGGTGATCGAGGAGCCGCGGGAGCAGTTCACGTCCATGAACCGCTCGTAGTGGCCCAGGTCGAGGTCGGTTTCGGCGCCGTCGTCGGTCACGAACACTTCGCCGTGCTGGTATGGGTTCATCGTGCCCGCGTCCACGTTGATGTAGGGGTCGAGCTTGACGGGCGCAACCGTGAGTCCGCGGTTGCGGAGGAGTCTGCCGAGGCTGGCGGTGGCGATCCCCTTGCCGATCGAACTCACCACGCCTCCGGTGACGAAGATGTACTTGGTCACGATATCGCCCTTGCCCTAGACGTTCCCCTTGCCCAAGACGAGGAGAACGCACAAAAAAAACCTCGCGCCGAGACGTCGCAGAGGGTTTCTGAAAGTATAGCGCAGGGGTCGGCCAAAAGCGCGGTCAATCGAGCGGAACGAGCCGCCCCTCGACGCCGCCGCGCCCGGATTCCCAGGAGTAGACGCCGACGAATCGCGCGTGCGATCCGCCTTGGCAAACCGCGGTCTTCCCGACCAAGACCGGCTGCTCGAGCACGGTGTGCGAGTGCCCTCCGAGGATCACGTCGATTTCCGGACACGCCGCGGCGAGTTCCAGATCCTGGCGGTGGCCGATGTGGGTCAGCGCGATCAGCACGTCCACGTCTGGGCGCAGAGCTCGGGCGATGGCGGCCGCGCGGGGAAGGGGCGGATCCCAAAGGTAGTGGCTCGCTGCTTTGGAGGCCATCCGCTCGGTGACCATCGGCACCATCACGCCGAGGATCCCCACGCGGACGCCCTTGTGCTGCAGCACGAGGGACCCGGGCAAGGGCGGCGGCTCTCCGGCTCCCTTGGCGCGCAGGTTGGCGCACAGCAGCGGGTGGCGTGCGCCCCTCAACTTGGCTTCGAACGCCGAGGCGAGTGGGTGCGTTTCCCGGTTCCCCAACACGCCAGCGGAACAGCCGGCGGCGTGAAGCCTGCCCCACGCGGGATCCTCCCGCACCGGAATCGCGAGGTTGCCCGCCTTGATGCAGTCCCCAGAGTCGAGCAGGAGAGCGCCTTCTTGTTCGCGCAGCGTTCGCAACGCCTCGGCCTTGGCGTCGTCGAGCCGGCCGTGAAGATCGTTCGTGTGGAGAATCGTCAGTCTCAGGACCGGATTCTACTTCGGCGTTCGGTTGGCGATGATGTCGAGGAGCAGCATGATGCCCATGAACGAAACGCCAAGGATGAAGCTGAGCCGCGAGATAAAGTCGTCGAAGTTCGCCTTTCCGCGGAACGTCGTGCGGACGCCCGACCCGCCGGACATCGCGTCGCCCTTGCCCGTGAAGAACACGAGCGCCGAGAAGACGAAGGCGACGATGATCCCAATGACGAGAAGAGTGGTGTAGAGCGCTTGCACGGTAGAGGTGGCCTCGGCGGGGGAGTATACCTGGGGGACGGGAATCGGGAATCGGGAATCGGGAGTCGGGGGACGGGAATCGGGAGTCGGGAATCGGGAGTCGGGAGTCGGGAGTCGGGAATTGGGAGTTGGGAGTTGGGAGTTGGGGGTGGAGTTTAGATGGGGATCTCCAGACCCAGCATGCCGGACAGCCAGGCGACGGCGGCGCCCGCCAGCAGCGCGCCTCCCATGACGTGGAACAGGCCGCTGCGCCAAAGCCGCATCGGAAACGCGGGCGCGACCACGGAAACGGTCTGGTACCGATCGAGCAGCTCCTGGCCGGTCCTCACAGCGGATTGCACCTGGCGGTCCGTGGGGGGCTTCGTGGTCACAAACCACTGCATCGCGCCCCCGAGAGGCCGCCAGAGCATCAGCGTCGCCAAGCCGGCGACAAGCAGCCGCAACTGCTCGTCCGGGATGAACCCGGCGTGGAACAGCCCGAGGAACACCGCCGCCCCTACCGCGAGGTTCGTGCCGCAGCGCGGATGGACGCGCGGCATGCGCTTGACCGTCTGCGGTTCGAGCCGCTCGCCGCGTTCGATCGCATGGACGACCATGTGCTCCGAAGCGTGCGTTCCGGCCAGCGGAAGCAGCCGCATGCCCAGGAGAAACAACCCGACCGGAAGGAGCTCGCGCATCGCGTTGGCCCAGGACTCCGACAGTCCCTGCATCCAAAGGCGGGTGGCCAGAAGATCTGAGATCGTCGCCGCGCCGAAGAACAGCGTGAACAGCAGCATCCCCGTCGTGACCAGGGCAAAGTGACCCGCTCCGGCGGAGACCGCGCCGGTTGTCAGGTAGACGCCGAACGGGGTGGCCATGCCCCCGATCGCCGGTGGACGGATTGGCTCTTGGAACTTCGGAAAGAGGTCCGACGGCGCGAGGATGCCCAGGACGCGCCCGTGCTCGTCCGCGACCACCAAGGTCGACGGATCCTCGTCGAACCGACGCAACGCGTCCGCGCCCGTCGCGTGCGGCGCGATGACCCTGGCCGGACGAACCGCCGCATCCAGCGGGTCGTCGGGAACCATGCCCTCCGCCAGACACTGCGCGAGCGACGCCTCGGTCACGATCCCGGCCAAGACCGGTTCATCCAGCACCACGACCAAACCGCCCTCCGCGTGGCGCAACTTGGAGGCCGCGACTTCGAGCGATTGCCCGAGGTGCGCGGTCTCCGCAAAGCGCAACAGCGCGCCAACCGGGTGCGCGAGGGGATTACCAGCCATGGGAAGCGTCCATTGTACTTCCACGTGCGCGACGAAGCGAACGTGCCGAGAGTCTTTCCATTGGGGGCGCATGCGCCCGGGTGGAACCTTGAAGAAAATCGGAGTGCTGACGAGCGGCGGCGACGCCCCGGGGATGAACGCCGCGATTCGGGGAGTCGTGCGGACGGCCGTCGGGCGCGGAGCCAAGGTGCTGGGGTTCAAGCATGGCTACGAGGGTCTCGTGGCCAACGAATTCGAGCCGCTGAAGTCCGTCAGCGTCGGAGGCATCATCAGTCGCGGAGGGACCATTCTCCGCACCGCCCGGAGCGAGGAGTTCCGAACGGGGGATGGCCGCGTCAAGGCCGTCGAGAACCTGAAGAAGAACGGGGTCGAGGGGCTGGTCGTCATCGGGGGCGACGGATCGCTGACCGGCGCCCTGCTTCTCCACGAGGAGTTCGGGTTTCCCGTGATGGGCGTTCCCGGGTCGATCGACAACGACATCAGCGGGACGGACTTCTCCATCGGGTTCGACACGGCGGTCAACACGGCGGTGGAGGCCATCGACCGCGTGCGCGACACAGCCTACTCGCACGAGCGGGTGTTTGTGATCGAGGTGATGGGGCGATCCAACGGGTTCATCGCGGTCGAGGCCGGGTTGGCTTCCGGTGCCGAGGCCATTCTCATTCCCGAGATTCCCTACTCGATCCTCGAGGTGTGCCACGGCATCCGCAGCGCGGCCGGAAAGGGCAAGCTCAGCAGCCTCATCATCGTGGCCGAAGGCGCTGCCAAAGCCTCGGACATCAAGGACTTCATCCAGAAGAACACGGGGTTTGATGCCCGCTACCTCGTCCTCGGCCACATGCAACGGGGCGGGAGTCCCACCGCGTTCGACCGCGTCTTGTCGTTGAGGCTGGGCGCGTTTGCGGCAACGCGCCTTCTCGACGGCGTGCGCGGCGAGATGGTGGGGGTCGAAGGGAGTCGGCTCGTCTCCCATCCCTTGGACTACGTGCTGCACACCGAGAGGGCCGTGGACCCCAAAAAGCTGCTGCTGGCCGAAGTGATGGCCCAATGATCGCCACCGTCACGCTCAATCCGTCGATCGATCACAGCTTGTTCGTCAAGCGGTTGTGCGTGGGCGACACGAACCCCGTTCTCCGCACGGAGATCGATGCGGGCGGTAAGGGAATCAACTTGGCCCGGGTGGCCGCCGAGATGGGAGCGACGACCCTCGCCGTCGGATTTCTCGGAGGTGGGCCCGGGGCGTATGTCCGGCGCGTTCTCGACGACCAGGGCGTTCGGCACGCGTTCGTCGAGACGCGGGAACCCACTCGCGAGAACTTCAGCGTCGAGGACGAGTCCGATGCTCCACCCACCACCTTCAACGCGCGAGGTCCGCGCATCGAAAGCGACGAGCTCGAACGGTTGATGGCGCTTTGCGGCGAAGTCGCGGGCAAGTGCCGCTGGGCCGCGATGGGAGGTTCCGTTCCCCCTGGCGTTCCGTCCGGGATCTACCAGGAGCTGGCGGCCCTCTTCCTCCGCTCCGGCTGCCGAGTCCTGGTGGACGCCGACGGCGACGCGCTTCGGGAAGCCCTGGAGGCCGGCCCGGACCTGTGCAAACCCAATGCCAAGGAGGCGTCGAGACTCCTCGGGCGCCCGGTCGCGTCGACGCACGACGCGGTGGCCGCCGCACACGAGATCCTCGCGCGCCAGGGCTCCCACCGGGGCCGGATGACGATCGTCTCCCTCGGCGCGGACGGGGCCGTTCTGGCGACGCCCGAAGGGACGTGGATCGGCGAGACGCCGAAAGTCAAGGCGCGCAGCACGATCGGGAGCGGCGATTCGATGCTGGGAGCGTTCCTTTGGGCCCTCGAGGAAGGCCGGCCTCTGACCGAGGCCTTTCGCTGGGGCCTTGCCGCCGGCGCGGCGACCGCGACCACGGACGGTTCGGAGATCGCGCGAAGACCGGTCGTCGAGAGGCTCTTCGCCGAGGCGTCGATCACCGCGGCGACGCCCCCCTAAAGAAACCAGGACGCGAACCGACAATCCTAACAGGCCGCATTTGTCGCGGCCGAAGAAACCTGAAGTGGATTGTTAGAGATGTCGGTTCAAAACGTCGAGTGCCAGATCGCGCAGGCCCAAATCGGGCGCTATCTCACGGGGGGAGCCCTCTCGCCCGAAGCGCTCGACCAACTCGAGGGCCACATCGGCGAGTGCGCCGCGTGCACGGAGCTGCTGCGCCAACGGCGGGAAGGACTCCAAGCGATGCTTGGCGGACACGCCGCCGTCCACGCCCCCGAAACGAATTCCCGCCCCGAGGCGGAGTCGAACCCCGCCCCGACCGGATCCCTGGTCGGACGGCTCCGCGAACAACTCATCCAGGCCGCGACGGCGCCTGCGCCCCCACGCGAGGGGGCGCCGGAAGGGCGCGCGCTGCTCAAACCCCTCCTGTGGTCCGGCGCGCTCGCGGTCGTTCTTGTTGCGATGACCGTGCTCTCCAAGAACCCGACCCTGGTGTTCGGGGAGAAGGCCGCGCCGCCGACCGCGAGCGAGAAGGCGCAGCCCGACGCTGAGCCCGCCGCACCCCCCTCGTCCCCTCCAAAGCCTGCCGAGAAGACGCCCGAGCCGGTGGCGACGGCCACCCCCGAGACCAAGCAGGCCGGCGCGGATCCTGTTTCACAAGCCAATCCGACACCGGCGCAACCCAAGCCGACGCCGGCGAAACCCAATCCGGCGCGCCCCGCCGCGACCCCACCCAGAGTCGAATCCAAGGCACCCCCGCCCAAGCCCGCAAGCGGCACGATCCGCGTCTACGACGCGAACGGCAACCCCATCACTCCCAGGAGCCAATCATGAAGAAGACCCTACTTGCCCTCGTCCTCCTCCTCGCCTCCGTCTCCGCATTCGCCCAGGACGGACCCAAGGTCGAGCAGGACGCCGCCGGAACCGTGACGATCAGCGCGTCGGGAGACGACGTGCGAAAGGTCCTGCACCAACTCTTCACGCAAGCCAAGAAGAACTACGTCTGCGACCCCTACTCGTCGTTCGTGTTGCACCTTTCGCTGACGGGGGTCGAGTTCGAAGAGGCCCTCCAGATCGTCTGCAAGCTCGCCTCCCTCGAGTACGAGGTGCAGAACGGCATCTACTTTGTGAGCCGCAAGAAGACGCCGGTGCAGACGAAGGCCGCCGAGAACGTCAAGGCGGCGCAGGCGGTCGAGAAGCCCAAGGGCAAGCTGCCGGCGAGCGTGCTGGACAAGATCGTGAACACGCGCCTCGACAAGACCGACCTCAAGCTCGTCTTCAGCGCGTTTGCGAAGCAGGCCGGAATCACCATCGAAGTTGCGCCGTCGGTCCCCGCCTACAAGATCGACGCGTACCTGGTGAACACGTCGCTCAAGTACGCGTTGGACGTGGTGACCGAAGCGACGGCCCTGAAGTATCGGTTCACTGAGAACCAGACCCTCGAGATCTACAAGCCGGAACCCGAGAACCACGTCAAGGTCGTGAGCGGGGGGTAGCCGACGCCGTCTGCCGTCCGTGATTCCGGGGCTGGGAACCGAGGTGTTTGTCCTCGCCCCAGCCCTCTTCCATGCCGTCGTGCCAAAATGCTCGCATGGCAGGCCACTCCAAGTGGAAAAACATCAAGATCCGCAAGGGGAAGCAGGATGCGATCCGAGGCAAGATCTTTACGAAACTCAGCCGCGAGATCATCGTGGCCGCCCGCATGGGTGGGGGCGACCCCGACTCGAATCCCCGTCTGAGGCTCGCGATCTCCAAAGCGCGCGAAAACTCGGTTCCCAAGGAGAACATCGAGCGCTCGATCCAGCGCGGCACGGGCGAGATCGAAGGGGCGGCGTACGAGGAGCTGACCTACGAAGGGTACGGCCCTGGCGGCGCCGCGATCATGCTCGAGTGCTACACGGAGAACAAGAACCGCACGGTGGCCGAAGTGAGGCATGCGTTCAGCAAGTCCGGCGGGAACCTGGCCGAGAACGGATCGGTGAGCTGGCAGTTCAAGCACGTCGGGCAGATCGTGGTTCCCGCCGAGGGCGTGGACGAGGAGGAGCTGACCCTGCAGGCGCTCGAAGCCGGCGGCGACGACGTATCTTCGGAGGACGGCACGTTCGTGATCACCACCGCGATCGAGTCGCTGCACAGCGTCAACGACGCGCTGGAGAAGATGGGTGTGAAGACCACCGACGTGGGTTTGAGCTACGTGGCGACCAACAAGGCGGAGCCCACGGGCGACGACATTCCCAAACTGCTGCGGCTGCTGGACGCCCTCGATGACCTCGACGATGTTCAGGAGACGTATGTCAACGTCGATGTGCAAGAGGAGTGGCTTCAGGACGAGTGAGCAAGGCGGGCCGCATTCCGATCGTGGCCCTCATCCTGGTGGCTGCCAACTTGGTCGCGGCATTCGCGGCCGCGTTCCGACCTGAGCTCGTGGCTCAGTTCGGCTTTGTTGCGGCCCGGCCTTCCACAACGACGATCTTCGCGAGCCAGTTCCTTCACCTCAACCTGTTGCATCTGTTGGGGAACATGGTCTTTCTGGCGGCGGTCGGGCCGGCGGTCGAGCTGGCGGCGGGTTCGCTTCGGTTTGCCACGGTCTACCTCTTGGGAGGCCTGGGTGGAGTCGGCGCCCACGCGCTCCTGGCGGCCCCGGACGCGGCCCCGATGATCGGCGCCAGCGGCGCGGTCGCCGCCTGCGCGGCGTACTACTCGCTGCACTACCTCTCCCTGCGCGTTCCGCTCGCTCCGAAGCTCGGCGCATCGATCGCGGCGCTGGTTGGCGTATGGCTGGTGCTCCAAGTGGCGGGCGCCTTCCTCTCCTGGGGGGGCTCCGGCGGCACGGCCTACTGGGCCCACCTCGGGGGCTTCGCCACCGGATTGGTGCTCGGTCTCGTGATGAAGGCGCCCAGCATGGCGCGCCTCGAGCTGGGCCATGCCGTCCTGCGCGAAATGAACGCACGAAGCCCCGCCGCGGCCGTCGCGGCCGCGCGACGCCACCTGGAGGAGCATCCGAGCGACCTTGCCGCGATGAGGGAGCTTGCCGCCGCCTTGGGTCGTCTGGGGGACATCGACGAGGAGGCCGCGGTCTGGTGCCGGATCCTCGACCTCACGCCCGAGTCCGGCCAGGCCCCGGCGTTGCGCGAACTGGATCGTCTGCAGCGACTGTCCGTCCTGCCTTCGCTTCGCCGAACCCTGCTGGCGGAGCGCTTCAAAGACCCGGACCCCGAGACGGCGCGGCGCCTGCTTCAGTCCGTGGTCGAGGGGTCCCAAGACGATCCGCAGCGCCCGGACGCGATGCTCGCCCTCGTCGCCCTGGAGCGCGAAACGAGCCCGTCGAGGGCGCAGGACCTGCTGGCTGAGCTCTTGCGCATCTATCCGATGCACCCGGCCGCGGAGCTCGCCCGCACCCGAGGGTGGGCCTCATGAAGCGGGCTTGGCGCTACATCCGCCCGATCGTTCTCAGCGGCCTGGTTTACGGCTTGGCGCGGCTGTTGGGCTTGACGCTGCGGTTTCGAACCGAGGGGATGGAGCCGTTCAAGGCCTTGACGTGCGGCTGGATCGTGACGGGCTGGCACGGGAGATCGCTGCTTGCGGTGAACTTCTTCCGCAAACGCGGAGCGTACGTGATCATCAGCTTGTCCCGCGACGGCGAGATGCAGAACCGAGTGTTCCGCTGGTTCGGGTTCAAGACGATTCGCGGCAGCACGGGACGCGGAGGAGCCAGGGCGGCCATCGAGTCGATTAGGGTGCTTCGGAAGGGTGCAGGCATGACGATCTCGCCCGACGGGCCGCGGGGACCGAGCGGAGTCGTCCAGAACGGCGTGATGCTGATGGCGCAGAAGTCGGGTGCGGCGCTTGTGCCGGTCGGTTTCAGCGCCCACCCGCGGTGGCTGGCGCCGACGTGGGACCGCTATCTGGTGCCGTGGCCGTTCGCCAAGGTGCTCCTCGTCTTTGGCGAGCCCTTGTACGTTCCGCCGGAAGCCACGGCGGACGAGGTGGAGGTGCTGCGTTTGAAGCTGGAGGATCAGATGCACCAGTTGCAGGCCGATGCCGATCGCCGACTGGGCGTCCAACCGTGCGAGGTTGCCGGCGAGTCGTAGAGCCGCTTCCCGCCCGATTCTCGGCGCCCGGGCTAAACTCCATCCATGGCGGAGCTTTCGCACGTGAAGGCGGATGGAACGGTACAGATGGTCGACGTCGGGGGCAAGGCTTCCAGCTCGCGAAGGGCGGTGGCCGCGGGATTCCTCCGTTGGACCCCAGCCCATCGCGAGGCCGTTGGATCGTTGCCCAAGGGGGATGCGCTGACCATCGCGCAGGTGGCGGGCATCCAAGGCGGGAAGCGGTGTTCGGAACTGATTCCGCTTTGCCACCCGCTACCCCTTTCGCTGCTCGACGTGCGGCTGCAGGTGGAGGAGAGCGGCGTCCGTATCGAGGCGGAGGCGAGGACCGATGGGCCGACGGGCGTGGAGATGGAGGCGTACACCGCCGTGGTGGTCGCGGGCATCACGCTGATCGACATGCTCAAGGGGGTCAGCCCGGACCTGGTGCTTGAGGACGTGCGGCTGCTCGAGAAGACAGGAGGCAAGACGCCATGGAAGCGCGAGTCGGAGTCGTAACGGTCAGCGATTCCCGCTCGGCCGGACGGCAGGAGGACCAGAGCGGCCCCGCAGCCGTGGAAGCCCTGCGCGCACAAGGCTTTTGCGAGTGCGAGACGCGGCTCGTTCCCGACGAGATCTCGGCGATCCAAAGGGCGATCGCAGAACTCTGCGAGACCTGTGCGGCCGTGTTCACCACGGGAGGAACGGGCTTTTCGCCGCGCGACGTCACCCCGGAAGCCACCTCGACCTTGCTCGATCGGCGGGCCGACAACCTGGTGGAGCTCATGCGCCTGAGGGGGCTGGAGCACACGCCGATGAGCCACCTGAGCCGAGGCATCGCCGGGGTCCGCGGGGCGACGCTCGTCGTCAACCTCCCAGGCTCTCCGAAAGCGGTGCGCCAAGGGTTGGACGCGTTGGCGCCCTTGCTGCCGGACCTTCTCAGCGCCCTTCAAGGCGACGGATGCGGCCACGGATGCTGATCGACACGCACTGCCACCTGAACTTCGCCGACAAGTTTCCAGACCCGGCGGCCGAGATCGCCCTTGCCGCGCGCGAGGGCGTGGGACGACTTGTCGTCGTGGGATGCGACGAGGAGACGAGCCTGGCGGCGGTCGAGTTGGCGGACGCGCACGAGGGGGTCTACGCGGTGGTTGGGTGGCATCCGACCTCCGCCGCGAGCTTCAACTCCGCCGGCCTCCTGGCGATCGAAGCGATGCTCGCGCATCCCAAGGTGGTGGCTGTCGGCGAGATCGGGCTCGATTTCTACTGGGACTTCTCCACCCCCGAGCAGCAGCATCGTTGTCTGCGGGACCAGCTCGATCTCGCCCGGGCGCACGCCATGCCCGTGGTCTTCCACTGTCGCGAGGCTTGGAACCCACTCCTGGACGTGTTGGAGGCCGATGCGCCGCAACCCTATCTCTTTCACTGCTTCTCGGGCGACGCCGCCCAAGCCGCCCGGGCGCTGGCGTTGGGAGGAGTGCTCGGGTTTGACGGGCCGATCACCTACAAGAAGAACGACGCGCTCCGCGCCATCGCCAGGGACACTCCCGCGGACCGCATCGTGTTGGAGACGGACAGCCCCTACCTGTCGCCCGAGCCGTTCCGCGGAAAGCCCAACCGCCCGGCGAACGTCAAGTTCGTCAACGCCGCCCTCGCGGCGGCGCGCGGGATCAGCGCAGAGGCGTGTGCAGAAATGACGACGGCCAACGCCATAAGGTTCTTCCGGCTCACTCCCCCCGCCTGACCCCGACTCCCGATGCCCGTCTCCCGACTCCCGACTCCCGATTCCCGATTCCGACTCCCGATTCCCGTCTCCCGATTCCCGTCTCCCGACTCCCGATTCCCGTCTCCCGATTCCCGTCTCCCGACTCCCGATTCCCGTCTCCCGATTCCCGACTCCCGATTCCCGTTCCGAGTACCCTATTCGAATCGCATGAAACGGTCTGCTCTCCTCCTGCTCGTCGTCCTTGCGTCCTTGGCCCAAGCCCAGACGTCGCCGAAAGCCGAGTTCGGCCACGCGCTCGGGGACGACTACTTCCTCGCCAACTACCAGCAGCTTGAACGCTACTGGAAGAAGCTGGATCGCGAGTCGCCCAGGTTCAAACTCGAGTCGATCGGCAAGACCGAAGAGGGCCGCGAGCAGTACATGGCCATCGTCACCGACCCCTCCAACATGTCCCGGCTGGCACGGTACAAGGAGATCGCGCGCAAGCTGGCGCGCGCCGAAGGCGTCGACGAGTCGGAGGCGAAGGCCCTGGCCGCGGAGGGGAAGGCCGTCGTCTGGATCGACGGCGGGCTTCACGCGAGCGAGGTGCTCTGCGCACAGGCCCTCATGGAGATGGGGTGGCAGCTCGTGAGCCGCGACGACGAGGAGACGCGGCGGGTGTTGAGGGATTGCATCATCCTGCTCGTTCACGCGAACCCCGACGGACACGATCTGGTGGCGGACTGGTACATGCGGAATCCGGACCCCAGCAAGCGCTCGCTCAGCGGACTTCCCAGGCTCTACCAAAAGTACATCGGACACGACAACAACCGCGACTTCTTCGCCTCCACGCAGAGCGAGACGAAGAACATGAACCGGGTCATGTACAGCGAGTGGTATCCCGAGATCGTCTACAACCATCACCAGACGGGCCCTGCGGGAACCGTGATGTTCTCGCCGCCGTTTCGCGACCCCTTCGCCTACGAGTGCGACCCGCTGGTGCGAACGGGACTGGACTTCGTGAGCTCCGCGATGCACGACCGGTTCCTCGCCGAGGACAAACCGGGCGTCACGATGCGGAGCGGCGCCACGTACTCGGGCTGGTGGAACGGGGGCCTGAGGACCATGGCCTACTTCCACAACATGATCGGCATCCTGACCGAGACGATCGGCAGCCCGACGCCGACCCGGATTCCGTTCGTCAAATCGAAGCTGTTGCCGAGCCAAGACCTTCCCGCTCCCATCGAACCGCAGGAGTGGCACTTCCGCCAGTCGGTGGACTACTCGATCACCGCCAACTACGCGATTCTCGATTACGCGTCCCGCTACCGAGAGGAGCTGCTGCTCAATTTCTGGAAGATGGGCCGCAACTCCATCGAGAAGGGTCGAACGGACACGTGGACGCCGAATCCGCGGAGAATCGAGGAAGCCCGAAGCTTCGCCGATCTTCGCAAGCCCGCCGACCGCGATCCTCGCGCGTTTCTCATTCCGGGGGACCAAGCGGACTACGCGACCGCCGTCAAGTTCGTGAATACGCTCATGGAGACGGGTCTCGAAGTTCGCCGAAGCGCCGGATCGTTCTCCTACAAGGGCAAGACCTACCCCGCGGGGACTTTCGTGGTCCGCGCCGACCAAGCGTTCCGCCCGCACGTGCTCAGCATGTTCGAGCCGCAAGTGCACCCCGACGATTTCGAATACCCGGGCGCGCCACCGACGGCGCCCTACGACAACGCGGGCTGGACGCTGGCGTACACGATGGGGGTGCAGTTCGACCGCACGTTGGACGCCTTCGACCAGCCCCTCGACCTGCTGCGGACTCCCGCCAAGCCGACGGTGCCCTGCGATCTGCGGTCCGATTCGGCGGGCTACGTCATCGACCCACGGGTGAACGATGCGTTCCTGGCCATGAACCGAATGATGAACGATGGCGTGGACGTGTACCGCATGGCCGGCACGCAGGTTTCGGCCGAGGCCCCGGTTCCCCTCGGCGCGTTCTGGGTGCCCGCAACCGAACGGACACGGCAGCTCCTCGAGGGTCTGGCGAGGGAGAAGGGGGTGCGAGCGTCCAATGCCGGTTCGAAGCCTTCGAGCGGCCTGGTCCGACTCCGTCAGCCTCGGATCGCCTTGCTGGATCGCTATGGCGGTTCGATGCCGTCGGGCTGGACCCGTTGGGTTCTCGAACAGTTTGAGTTTCCGTTCACTGTGGTGTATCCGCCCGAGATCGACCGGGGAGACCTCTCCAAGTTCGACGTGTTGGTGATGGTGGACGGCATGACGATCGGTGGCCGCGGGCGGGGCGGCGGCGGCGAAACGCTGGAAGGGGTCCCCGACGAGTGGCGGGTGCGGCAGGGCTCCCTTTCCGTCGACGAGTCCCTCCCAAGAGTGCGCGAGTTCGTCGAGCGCGGAGGGACGGTGGTCGCGATCGGAAGCGCGACGGGGATTGCCCAGCAGCTTGGCCTGCCCGTCGCCAACGCCCTGGTGGAAACCCAGAACGGCTTGGAGCGGCCGGTCTCGCGCGAGAAGTTCTATGTCCCAGGCTCGGTGTTGCGTGTGCGGCTGGACCCCTCGCACCCGCTGGCGTTCGGCATGCCCGAGCAAGTGGATGTGATGTTCGACGCCAGCCCCAGCTTCCGGCTGACCGGAGACGCCGATCGGATCGCCTGGTACGACACCGACCATCCGTTGCGCAGCGGTTGGGCGTGGGGCCAGGAGCGTCTGGAGAACACGGTCGCGGCCGTCGCAACGAAGCTGGGAAAGGGGCGGGTCGTGCTGTACGGGCCCGAGATCCTCTTCCGGGGCCAACCCCACGGGACGTTCAAGCTCCTCTTCAACGCGCTGCTCCTTGGCCAGGAGCAACCCTGAGGGTCGCCTGTTTGGGGACGGGCGAACATCGCCGGTGGGCTGACGGGGCTCACCCGTGTCGGGGCGCGCGAGAGGAGTTCTGCAATCGCCTCGCCACCTCCTCTGCCTCGCGCATCACGCGAAGAACGTTGAGGCCGAGGAACTTCTTGACTTCTTCTTCCGAGTAGCCGCGGCGCAGCAACTCGGCGGTGAGAAGCGGATACTTCGACACGTCCTCCAGCCCCTCGACTCCACCGCCCCCGTCGAAGTCGCCACCAATTCCGACGTGGTCGATGCCCGCGACTTGGACGATATGGTCGATGTGATCCGCCACGCCCTTCAGGTTCGCTTTGGGCCGCGGATGATCGCGTTCCCACTGCTGCAGCATGGCGGCCGCATCGGCTTGATTCTGGAACCTGGCTTGCGCCGCCGAGCGATCTGCGCGCCAGGCGGAGGAGTCGGCGACGTAGGCTCCGAGGACGACCGCCATGACCACGCCGCCGTTCTTCTTGACGAGCCGCAGCACGTCGTCGGGGACGTTGCGCGGGTGGTCGCACACCGCCCGCGCTCCCGAGTGCGAGAAGATGACCGGTGCCTCGGTGACCCTCAGGGCATCGCGCATGGTGTCCGGTGAAACATGGGAGAGGTCCACCAACATGCCGATCCGGTTCATCTCGCGCACCACTTCCTCGCCGAACGGGGTGAGGCCCCCATGTTCGGGCTTGTCGGTGGCCGAGTCCGCCCACGGGGTGTTGAGCGAATGCGTGAGCGTCATGTACCGCGCACCCATGGCATACGTCATGCGAAGGACGGCGAGCGACGAGTCGATGGAATGCCCGCCTTCCATGCCGATGAGGCTCGCGATCTTGCCTTCGTGGAAGATCCGTTCGACATCCGCAGCGGTGCGCGCGACTTCGAAGGTATCCGGATAGCGGGCTGCAAGTCGGTGCACGGTGTCGATCTGTTCGGTCACCATCTTGACCGCAGCCGGCCCGGTCACGGTGGCGGGGATGTAGACCGACCAGAACTGCCCGCCCACCTCGCCCTGCCGCAACCGCGGGATGTCCGTTTGACCCGTGGGCAGGCCTTTGTCAAGCCCCGCGAGGTCGGGATTGCGAGACCGCGACGCCCACGGCAGGTCGTTGTGTCCGTCGATGAGCGGCACCTCGCGCTGAAGCGCCCGGGCCCGCGCCAGGACGTCCTGGCGCGACGGGGCCGCCCCCGTCGCCAAGAGCAGCGCCGCGATGCATACGATGCGGATCATAGAAGAAGGGTTCTGCGCACACATGCAGAACCCCTCTTGCCGCAGGCGGCTCGACTCCCGACTCCCGACCGACTCCCGACTCCCGCCGACTCCCGACCGACTCCCGATTCCCGACTCCCGATTCCCGATTCCCGATTCCCGATTCCCGATTCCCGATTCCCGTCCCCTACCCCTTCGCCCTCAGCGCGTCGCGGATCTCCGCGAGGAGCACCTCGGTCTTGGAGGGTTCGGGGGGCGCGGCGGGCGCGGCCTCTTCCTTCTTCTTCACGCGGTTCATCGCTTTCACCATCAAGAAGATCGCGAAGGCGACGATCACGAAGCTCACCACGTGGGTGATGAACGTGCCGTAGTTCAAGGTGACGGCGCCCGCTTCGGTGGCTGCCGCCGGCGACAGATAGGGGCCCGGTGTGGCCCCCTCCTTGAGCACGACGAACTGGTTCGAAAAGTCAAGGCCCCCGGTCAGCAGTCCGATCAACGGCATCAGAAGGTCTGCGACGAACGAAGACACGATCGTTCCGAACGCCGCGCCGATGACGATACCGATCGCCATGTCGAGGACGTTGCCCTTCATGGCGAATTCCTTAAACTCTTTTAGCAAATCTGATCTCCTCCAATCTGGGGACGATCCAGCGTCCCCATTTGCAACGGTTGGACCGCAGACGGCAAACACGTGGTGTCTTGATTGCGCCCACTATAATGGGCCATGTCGGGGTCGGGACGGGTGTGGCCGGGCAAGGTGCGCGGAGGAGTGAGCCTCACCTACGACGGCACCCTCGAGGAGCACCTTTCCGACGTCGTTCCGGTGTTGGACGCGCACGGGCTGCGGGGCACGTTCTACGCGTATCCGCCCAACCTCGTCAAGCTTCCTTTGGACTGGATGAAGGTCGTGGAGAACGGGCACGAGGTGGGAAACCACAGCTTGATGGGGCTGACCGATCGCGACGGGATGCTTCCGGACCTGTCGCCTGAGCTTGCGCTCGAGGACGTGCTGGAGGGGGAGCGGTTGCTCGAAGAGCTGTTTCCCGAAGCGAACCACAGCTTTGCGCAACCGGCCGTTCGCGGGTTCACGGAGACCTTGAACCCCGTCGTTCCTCCCATCTTGCGCCGGTCGATTCTCCGACTCAACGACCAGGTGTGCGCCCTCGCAACCGATCGCTTTCCCGCCTCGCGAAGTGCGCACGACGGGCTGAACCCGGTCGGCGACACGGCGCCGAACGCCGTCCGCTCGATGCTTGCCGACGGGATGGATGCCGAGGCGTTGATCCTCCTCGCCAAGATGGCGAGGACAGAGCGCGCGTGGCTGGTGCTCGTGTTCGGTGGGCTCCGGGACAGCGAGTTCGACCCCGATGCGCACGAGGGCCTGTGCCGATTCCTCGCGGACCAACGGGAGGCGTTGCTTGTTGCCCCCCTGGTTGAGGTCGCCGCGCGGTTTGGGTAGCCGGTCTTGGTAGGATGGAGGCGCCGCATCGGCGAAAAGGAATCCTCGTGACCCCCACGCGACAAGAGTTTCTGTTTCTCTCCGGTACCGAGAAGGCGCTGTTCTACGTGTTGGCGGCGCTCTCCGTCGCGGTGATGTTCGCCCAGATTTGGCAAAGGGCGAAGCTGTGGCGGGCGGGGCGGCCCATCGGCTGGAAGCCCACTCCGATCGCCTCGATCTGGACGTACGTGCTCGGACAGCGCAAGGTGCGCCAGCAGAGGCGCTCCAGCGGCGCGCCGATGCACCTGCTGATCTTTTACGGATTCCTGGCGCTCTTCATCGGAACCACGTTGCTGGGCATCAACACCTACTCGCCGTGGAAGTTCCACCAGGGCCTCTACTACTTGGTTTACGAGGCCACGCTCGACGTGCTGGGTTTGGGCTTCCTCGTCGGGGTGGCGTGGGCGTTCCTGCGCCGCGTGCGCTTCAAACCCGCGTCCATCACGTGCGAACCCGCGGACCTCTGGGCCCTGGCGCTCCTGTTCGTCGTCGGAGCGACCGGCTACGTGCTCGAGGCAGCCCGCATGGCCGCGAACCCCCAGCCGTTCGACGTCTCCGCACCCATCGGCTGGGCGCTCTCCCTGCCGCTGAGCCTGGTCTCTCCCGACGTCTACCGGGGCGTGTGGTGGTTCCACATGGTCTGGGTGTTCGTGTTCTTCGCGGTGCTTCCCAGGATGCGGATCCGGCACATCGTGATGGCGATCTTCAGCCTCGGCGGGCAGCCGCAGAGGCCTTGGGGCCGGCTCGAACCCATCTCGCTGGAAGAGGTCGAGAAGACGGGGAAGATCGGCGTTTCGGAGCCCGCGGACTACTCGCGGTGGCACCTGATGGCTCTCGACGCCTGCATGGAGTGCGGTCGTTGTACGGACGTGTGCCCCGCGAACGGGGTCGGCAAGGTCCTCAACCCCAAGCGCGTCGTGCAGGATCTGCGCGGCGCGATGGCCTCCGGAACGGGAGTGGTCGAGGCGGTCGGCGCCGAGGCCCTGTGGGACTGCACGACCTGCTTTGCCTGTGTCGAGGCGTGCCCGGTCGGCATCCGCCACGTGGATCTGATCGTCGATGCAAGGCGCAGCCTCGTGGCCGAGGGCCAGCTCGCGGGTTCGGCCGCCACGATGCTGCGCCAGGTGGGCTCCACCTCCAACGCGTGGGGGCAGGGCGCCGAGACGCGCGAGGAGTGGATGAAGGGGCTGGACGTGCCCCTGGCGCGGGACGGGGAGCCCTTCGACGTCCTGTTTTGGGTGGGGTGCGCGGGTGCCACCGACCCGGGGGCGGTCAAGACGACACGCGCCGTGGCGAAACTGCTCAAAAAGGCGGGCATCCGCTTCGCATGCCTGGGCAGGGAAGAGAAGTGCACCGGAGACCCAGCGCGGCGGGTGGGTGAGGAGTTCCTCGCCCAGGAGATGATCCAGCAGAACGTGGCGATGCTCGACCGCTACGGCGTGAAGAAGATCGTGACAACGTGTCCCCACTGCATGAACACGCTGCGGAACGAGTACGGACCGTTTGGAGGCGCCTACGAAGTGCTCCACCACACCCAGGTGTTGGCCGAGGCGATCGCCGAAGGCAAGTTGAAGGCGGCGACCCCCGACGAGGGGGGAGTGACCTACCACGATCCCTGCTACCTGGCGCGGGTGAACGGCCACGCGGACGCGCCGCGGGCGCTCGTCGGCCAGAAGACCCACCTCGACCAGCCCGGCCTCTTGGAGGACGCGGTCCAGCGGGACGTCCGGCGCGGCCATCTTCTGGAGCCGGCCCGGTTTGGCCGGAAAACCCTGTGTTGCGGGGCGGGGGGAGGGCGCATGTGGATGGAAGAGCCTGTCGAACGAAGGCCGGGCGACCGACGGGCGCGCGAACTTGCGGCCACCGGGGCGAAGACGGTCGCGGTCGCATGTCCGTTCTGCAGGATCATGCTGGACGCGAGCCTCAAACAGGTGGGATCGGAGACCCTTCGCCTGGTGGACCTGGCCGAACTGGTCGAGCAGGCCAACGCGTGATCCAGGGGCTCGGCATCGATGTCGTGGAGGTCGCGCGCATCGAGAGGGCGATGCGCCGCCCGAGGTTCCTCGAGCGCATCCTCACCCCCGGCGAGCGCGAGACGGAGCTGACGCCGGCCCGCGTGGCCGGGCGATGGGCCGCCAAGGAGGCCGCGGCCAAGGCGATCGCCCTCTCCCTGACGTGGCAGGACGTCGAAGTGATCCACGACGCCTCGGGGCGACCCTTGTTGAAGTTCGCAACCCCGCTGCACGGCACGCGCGTCCACCTCAGCATCAGCCACGAGCGGGGCCTTGCCGCGGCCGTGGTGGTCGTGGAAACCGCGTACTAGGCGTTGGCTTCCGCCCGCTCCCGCTCGCGGGCCTCGCGGATGGACTCGAAGAGCATGTAGAGCGTCTTCTCCATCACGGCGCGGGCGTAGTCGCTCTCGGCCCCCCGGGCCTCGAGATCGAGCGCCGTCGCCAGCACGACGGCAGCGTCCTCGGGCGCGCGCGTGTGCGTGATCCAAGCCAGATCGCGCAGCCGCAAGGCGTGGTCCGCGACCACCTCTTGGGTGAAGAGCGCCGCCCTCCTGCCCGCGACCAGCGCGTCCCGCGCGGCTTGCGTCTCCTTCTCGCCGCGGTCCTTGTTGGCTTCGCGGTCCTCGTAGAGCTGGACCAAGAGCGGCGACGCGGACCCCAGTTCGAGCCGCCACGGGAGCGCGGGCAGCACCTCCAGGGCCAGTTGGAACCGTTGCTTCTCCGTCGCGTCTGCGGCGGCCAGCGAATCCGCCGGGTGGGGGGCCTCCTCGGCACGGGACAGGATCTTGCCCCAGTACGCCACCACGGAGGGGGCCCGTCCCTTCTGGCGCCCCAGGGCGCCGGCAATGCGGCTCAGCGCGTACTCGGGCGGCACCGGACCGCAGACGATGGGAGGACGCGGGGTGTGACGGTATCGCTCGAGGGTCGTCTCCGCCTCCTCGACCGGCGTCGTCCGTTCGGCCGCGTCCACGATGCCGTCGGTCGCGTGGAGGACCGTTTCGAGCCAAAGGACCTTGTCGCCGCTCTGCTCGCCGTAGACCACCCACGAGCAACCCTCGCCGTCGGCGCTGGCCAAGAGGCCGGCCGCAAACGTGTCCGACGCGTCGCGGGACTCCTCTTCGTCGACCGGGTCGATCGGAGAGGGCTCGATCCCGGCCTGCAAGAGCAGATAGAGCACCTTGCGAAGCGCCCGCCGGTCCGGCTTCGTGTCGAAACCGCGCTCCAGCTCGGCGACCGTATCGGCGAGGATCTGGCTCGGATCCCGCTTCGCTTCGGCTTCGAACGCACCCCAATCGCGGTTCTTGATCCACGCACTCCATTCGCGACGCATGGGACATTATGCGGAGATTAACGACCCGTTAACAATTGGTCGGTAGTCTCGCTCTGCACCCCCAAGGTGTGAGGAGTTCGTATGCGAAATCGAATTTGGATGGGTTGGGTGGTGGGCGCCCTGTTGGCCCTCGGCGCAGCCGGATGCGGCGGCGACAAGACCGAATCGGGCACCGACACCGTGTCGGGCGCCAACGCGAATGCTTCCTTGAGCGGCAGCATCGCCATCGACGGCAGCGGGACCGTGTTTCCCATCACCAACGCCGCGACCGAGGAGTTCATGGGCAAGCACCCGGGCGTTCGGATCACCGTGGGCGATTCGGGAACGGGCGCCGGCATGAAGAAGTTTCTCAGCGGCGAAACGGACATTTGCGACGCCTCGCGGCCCATCGAGGATGAGGAGGTCGCCGACGCGGCCAAGGCCGGCATCGAGTTCATCGAGGTCCCGATCGCCTACGACGGGCTCTCGATCATCGTCAATCCCGCGAACACGTGGGTCGACAAGCTGACGACCGAGGAGCTCAAGCGCATTTGGGAACCGGGCAGCAAGGTTATGAAATGGAGCGACGTGCGGCCGGGCTTCCCCGACAAGCCGATCCACCTCTTCGGCCCGTCGACCGCACACGGCACGTTCGAGTACTTCACCGAGGCGATCGTGGAGCAGAAGAAGAAGCAGCGGCCCGATTTCCAGCAGTGCCCCGAGTACAACCAGCTCGTCGAAGGCGTGGCCACCGATGAGAACGCTCTGGGCTATGTGGGCTACGCGTACTACGAGCAGAACAAGGCCAGACTCAAGCTGGTCCCCGTCGACTCGGGAAGCGGCCCGGTCGCCCCGTCCGAGGCAACGATCGCGGACGGCACGTACTCGCCCCTCTCGCGTCCGCTGTTCGTCTACGTGAAGAAGAGCGCGTTGGCGCGATCCGAGGTCAAGGCCTTTGTCGACTACCTGATCGGAGATGGACGCGGCATCATCGGCCAGACAGGTTACGTCCCGTTCCCTGACGCTCTCTACACGAAGGTGAAAGAGCACGTCGACGCCGGGACGACCGGGCGTGTCCCCGAGCTGACCAAACTGTCGGGTTAACCGTGGCGACGGCTCCCGAAGCAACGGGCGCCCAGGCCGGAGCTTTCGTTCGAAAGTTCCGGCCTCAGCACGCCAAAGAGGCGGGCATCAAGCTCGTTGCCTTCCTTTGCGCCGCCGTGTCGGTGCTCACGACGCTGGGCATCCTCTACGTGCTGGCCAGCCAGGCGATCACCTTCTTTCGCGAGGTGCCGCCTTCGGAGTTCTTCTTCGGCAGCCAGTGGAACCCGCTGATCGAGCCCCGCAGCTTCGGGGTGCTGCCCCTGATCACGGGCACCCTGCTGATCACCGTGGGGGCGGGGGCGATCGCCATCCCTTTGGGGTTGATGGTGGGTATCTACCTGAGCGAGTACGCACACCCAAGGGTGAGGGGGGTGCTCAAACCCATTCTCGAAATCCTCGCGGGCATCCCCACGGTGGTGTACGGGTACTTCGCGCTGTTCTTTATCACCCCGCTCTTGCGTGAGGCGTTCCCCTCGGTGCAGGTCTACAACGCCGCGTCGGGCGCGATCGTCGTGGGCATCATGGTGCTCCCGCTGGTGACCTCCTTGTGCGAGGATGCGCTGGGGGCGGTGCCGAAAGCGCTGCGAGAAGCCGCCCACGGATTGGGCGCCACGAAGTTGGAAGCGACCCTTCGGATCGTGGTGCCGTCGGCCCTCTCGGGCATCATGGCGTCCTTCATCCTCGCGTTGTCGCGCGCCGTGGGCGAGACGATGGCCGTGACCCTGGCCGCGGGCGCGCGACCGCAGTTGACGTTCAATCCCGCGGACAGCGTCCAGACGATGACCGCCTACATCGTCGGCGTGACGAGCGGCGATGTCCGACAAGGCTCCACGGCCTACAACTCCGTGTTCGCGGTCGGCATCACCCTCTTTGCCATGACCATGGTGATGAACCTCCTCGCCATCCGGCTCGTGCGGCGATTCAGGAGCGCGTACTGATGATGGTCGAACTCCACGAACGCCGGTTCAACCAACGGCGGCGCATCAAGGAGAAACTGTTTGTCGCGCTGTGCTTCACGGCGACCTTGATCGCGATCATCGCGCTCGTGGCGCTCTTGGTCAAAGTCGTGCGGGACGGTGCGGGACGGTTGAGCGCCGAGTTCCTGACGAGCTTCCCCTCCTACAAACCGGAGCGGGCCGGAATCAAGTCCCCGCTGATCGGGACCGCGCTGGTCGTGGGACTCACTGCCCTTATCGGGATTCCGATTGGGGTCGCGGCCGCCGTCTATTTGGAGGAGTTCCAGGATCGGAAGACGCGGCTTACCGAGTTCATCCAGGTCAACATCTCGAACCTGGCGGGTGTGCCTTCGATCGTCTACGGTTTGCTTGGGCTTGCCGTCTTCGTCCGCTGGATGATGCTGGGCCGCAGCATCCTCGCCGGTGCGCTCACCATGGCGCTGCTGATCCTCCCCATGGTGATCATCGTGAGCCAGGAGGCGCTGCGTGCCGTTCCCAGCGCCTATCGCGAGGGATCCTACGCGCTGGGCGCGACGCGCTGGCAGACGATCCGGCGCCAAGTGCTGCCCGCTGCCGCCCCCGGTATTTTTACGGGGGTCATCCTAGCCATTTCCAGGGCGATCGGCGAGACCGCCCCGTTGATCGTCGTCGGTGCCGCCGCTTCGGCGAACTTCATTCCGCGCAACCTGATGGACAGCTACGTGGTGCTGCCCCTCCAGGTTTTCTCCTGGTCGCGCTATCCGCAAGAGGCGTTCCACCAGAACGCGGCTGCGGCGATCATCGTGCTGCTGGTGGCGCTCCTGCTGCTGAACTCCGTCGCGATCTACCTCCGCGGCCGCGCCCGGCGCTGAGGCGGGAATCTGCCAACCTTAGAGTATGCGTGCCGAATCCCTTGAGTTTCTGAAGACCCTCGTCGACACCCCTTCGCCGTCCGGCTACGAAGAGCGGGCCGCGGAGGTCTACCGCACCTACACGCGACCCTTCGCCGACTCGGTGACGACCGATGTGCACGGAAGCGTGCACGCCGTGCTGAACCCCGACGCGAAGATGAGGGTCATGCTGGCCGGGCACATGGACGAGATCGGCTTCATCGTGCACTACATCAGCGACGAGGGGTTCCTCTTCTTCCAGGGCATCGGGGGGCATGACAGCGTCATTCCCGTCGGGCAGCGCGTGTGGGTGCACGGCAAGAAGCGGGTGCCGGGCGTCATCGGGCGCAAGGCGATCCACCTCATGGATCCCGAGGAGCGCAAGAAGAAGCCCGAGCTCTTCGACCTATGGATCGACATCGGCGCGGCCGATCGCGAGGAGGCAGAGTCGCTGGTGTCCCTTGGCGACGTGGCGACGTTCCAGTATGAGTTCCAGACGCTGCTGGGAGACCGCGCCACCGCTCGGGGCTTCGACAACAAAATGGGCTCGTTCATCGTGGCGGAGGCCCTGCGGCTGCTGAAAGAGGACGGCGGCTTGGACCCGGGCGTCGGTGTCTATGCCGTCGCGACCGTGCAGGAGGAGATCGGGTTGCGGGGTGCGAGAACCTCCGCGTTCCAGATCGGGGCCCAATCGGGGCTCGCGGTCGATGTCAATCACGCGGTGGACTACCCCGGAGTAACCAAGACGCGCTATGGGGCGCTCGATCTGGGCAAGGGGCCTTCGGTGATGCGGGGAGCGAACGCGAACCCCGTCGTCTTCCGCATGGTCGCGGATGCGGCCGCGCGCGAGAAGATCCCCTACCAGGTCGACGTGGCGCCCGGGGGCACCGGCACCGACGGCAACGCGATGCAGATCAACCAGGGCGGCATGGCCGTGGGCATCCTCGGCGTGCCTTTGCGGTACATGCACACGCCCTGCGAACTGTTGTCGCTGACGGACGTGGAGGATTGTGCGCGGCTGATGGCGGCTTACTGCCGGGCGGTGACTCCAAACACGGACTTCACGCCCAACCTTTCCGGCAACCAGTAAACTCGCTCCATGAGCACACGCACCGCGATCCGGGCGCCGCGTGGAACCGAACTCTCGTGCAAGGGTTGGCAACAAGAGGCGGCGCTCCGCATGCTGATGAACAACCTCGATCCCGAGGTCGCGGAGAAGCCGGAGGAGCTGATCGTGTACGGAGGAACGGGCCGTGCCGCTCGAAGCTGGGAAGCGTTCGACGCGATCGTGGCGTCCCTGCGCGCCCTCGAGGACGACGAGACCCTCATCGTCCAGTCGGGCAAACCCGTGGGCGTCTTCCAAACGCACCCTTACGCGCCCCGAGTCCTGATCGCCAATTCGAATCTCGTGGGCAAGTGGTCCAACTACGAGGAGTTCCACCGGCTCGAACAGCTCGGTCTGACCATGTACGGGCAGATGACCGCCGGCTCTTGGATCTACATCGGCAGCCAGGGCATCGTGCAGGGCACCTATGAGACCTTCATGGCCGCCGCGAACACCCACTTTGGCGGTTCGCTGAAGGGCAAGCTCGTCGTGAGCGGCGGCATGGGAGGCATGGGTGGCGCCCAGCCTTTGGCCGCCACCATGGCCGGCGCATGCTTTCTGGGGATCGACGTGGACGCTTTGCGCATCGAGAAGCGCTTGAAGAGCGGCTACTGCGATCGTGTCGCAAGCGATCTCGACGAGGCGCTCGAAGTGCTGGCCGAAGCCCAGGCCAAGGGCGAGGCGCTCTCGGTGGGGCTGGTGGGCAACTGCGCCGACGTCCTTCCCGAACTGGTGCGGCGCGGGGTCGTTCCAGACGTGCTGACGGACCAGACGAGCGCGCACGATCCCCTGGAGGGGTACGTGCCGCACGGAATGCCTCTGGCGGAAGCACTGGAGCTGAGGCGCACCGACCCGGCGGCGTACATTCGGAGGGCGAAGGCGTCGATGGGCGTTCACGTCCAAGCGATGCTCGAGCTCAAACGCCGCGGAGCGGTCACCTTCGATTACGGAAACAACATCCGCGCGTTCGCCCAGGAGGTGGGCGTATCGGACGCGTTCGAGATCAAGGGGTTCGTTCCCGAGTACATCCGGCCGCTCTTCTGCGTCGGCAAAGGGCCGTTTCGGTGGGCTGCGTTGTCGGGCGATCCGGAGGACATCGCACGGACCGACGCCTTGGCGCTCGAGCTGTTCCCCGAGGATCAGGTGCTGCGGCGCTGGATCGAGTTGGCCAGGGATCGGATTCGGTTCCAGGGTCTGCCGTGCCGGATCTGCTGGTTGGGGTACGGCGCGCGTGCGAAGTTCGGCTTGGCCATCAACGAGCTGGTGCGCAAAGGCGAGCTGAAGGCGCCGATCGTGATCGGGCGCGATCACCTCGACACCGGCAGCGTCGCGTCGCCCAACCGCGAGACGGAGGCGATGAAGGACGGCTCCGACGCCATTGCGGATTGGGCGCTGCTGAACGCGTTGGTGAACACCGCGGCGGGCGCGTCGTGGGTGTCGATCCACAACGGCGGCGGGGTGGGCATCGGCTACTCGCAGCACGCGGGCATGGTGGTCGTCGCCGACGGCACCGAAGCCATGGACCGTCGGCTCGAACGCGTGCTGACCACCGATCCCGGAATGGGGATCTTGCGCCATGCCGATGCCGGCTACGAATCGGCCCAGCAGTTCGCGCGCGAACACGGAGTGCGCGTGCCGATGATGCAGTGACATGGAAACGCCTCTGACGCGGACCGCGCTGCTGGGCGGCACCCTCGCGACATTGAGCGGTCCCGCCCGAGCGCGGACGGGCCCGGAGCTTGGCGAAGTCGAGGTGATCCCTGACGGCGGGGTGCTCTTCCGGGAAGGGCGCATCGCCGCGGTGGGGTCCCGCGATCAGATCGAAGCGCTCTTGGAGCCGGCAGACGCCACGGTCGAACTCGAGGGGCGCCTCGTGACGCCCGGCTTTGTGGACGCCCACACGCATGCCGTGTTCGCGGGCAACCGCGCGCACGAGTTCGAGGCCCTTTGCACCGGGTCGACCTATGCCGAGATCGCCGCGAAGGGAGGCGGCATCCGCTCGACCATGCGGGCGGTGAGGAACGCATCCGAAGAGGAGCTCATCCGCCAGAGCGCCCGGCACGTCCGGTGGATGATGGCCTCCGGCACGACGTGCGCGGAGATCAAATCCGGGTACGGGCTCGACTTGGAGTGCGAGTTTAAGATGCTGCGCGTTGCGGGCCGCTTGGCGGAGCACACCGGGTTGCGGCTTCGCCGAACGTTCCTGGGAGCCCACGCGGTTCCGCCAGAGTTCGAGGGCCGCCGGACGGCCTACCTCGACCACGTGTTGGAGGAGATGCTCCCCGCGGTGCGCACCCAGGGCCTGGCGGAGGCGGCCGACATGTTCGTCGAGGAGGGGTATTTCGACGCCCGGGATGCGGAGCGCTTGGCCGAGGCCTGCAGGCACCATGGGATGAGCCTGCGGCTCCACGTCGACCAGCTTCGAGACGGCGGCGGGGCCGCGCTCGCGGCACGATTGGGGGCGCGTACCGCGGACCACCTCGAGCACACGGGAGATTCGGGGATCCGGGCACTGGCGGCCGCCCACGTCTTCCCGGTGCTCCTTCCCGCTTCGGTGTTCGGGTTGCGCCTCGACCGCTACCCCAACGCGCGCGCGATGGCCGACGCGGGACTGCCCATCGTGCTCGCGACCGACTTCAACCCAGGTTCGGCGCCCAGTCCGTCGATGCCCTTTTCCATGGGTTTGGCTTGCCGGTTCATGGGCCTCACCGCCCGGGAGGCGCTCGTCGCAGCCACGATCAACCCCGCCCACGCGTTGGGCCTTTCAAAGGAAGTGGGCTCGCTGGATCCGGGCAAGCGGGCCGACGCCGTGGTTTGGGATCTCGATGCCGTCGAGGAGATTCCCTACTATCTGGGGGCGCCCGCGCTCCACTCGGTCTGGGTACAGGGTCGAAGCGCGCCCGTCTAGGAGAACCGGGCGCCGGCGAAGGCGAGCCCCCACGTCTCGGGCGCGAGGTACCTCAGATCCAAACCCCGGCCTCCAGGCCAAGTCGGAGACGGCGATGCCCCTCCACTCGCCCACGCGAATCCGGAGTAACCGCCGAACGAGGGAACCAAGCCCAGGTACGACCCGGAGTTGGCGAAGACGCGCCCGAAGATCGCGAGAATCTCCTCGAGGGAGTAGGGGCAGAACACGACGTTGTCCGCCTGGGTCACCAACAGCCCTCCCTCGGCGAGGGCCTCCCGGCAATCTTCGAAGAAAGTGTCGGTGAAGAGCCGCTCGCTCAACGCCCCGTCCTCGCCTTCGTAGACGTCTGTGGAGTCTGCGACGATGAGATCGTAACGCCGTCCGCAACGCTTCACGTACTCGAACGCGTCTGCGATGTGGACGTGGACCCGAGGGTCGTCGAACGCGCCGGCATGGAGCGACGGTAGGTGCTCGCGGCACGCCTCGATCACTCCTTCGTCGATCTCGACCATGTCCACACGCTCGATCGAGCCGTGTCGGCAGATCTCCCGCACCACGCCCCCGTCCCCGCCACCGATCACCAGCGCGGAGCGGGGATCGGCGAGTGAGAGCAGCGGCACCTGCACCAACGCCTCGTGGTAGGCGCGCTCGTCAAACTCCGTGAGCTGGATGTGCCCGTCCAGCAGAAGCACGCGTCCGAACACTTCGGTGTCCACGATCTCGATCTTCTGGAACTCGGTGGTGCGTTCGAACACGCGTTCCCGGAGCTTCACGGAGAAGGACAGCCGATCGCCGCGAATCGGGAACTCCAAGTGCGCCATGACGCGAGTTTACATGGGCCCATCGTCCCGGCGGGCGCGCACTTGCCGCCATGTTGCAACCGGCGCGAGGCTTCCCTATACTGGCCCCATGCTCGCGCTTGCTCTCATCCTCGCGACGTTCCATCCGGGAAACCTCGCGCCCGGCGTTTCCATGAGGCTTGAACGGACCGAAAGCACCCGGGTGACCTTCACGGTCCGCGATCGCGGCTCTTCGGCCGCCAGTGCCATCGACAGACAGACGATCGAATCGTTGCCGCAGATGGGGCGCTCCTTGCACGACTTCGTGCTCCGCGGAGTCTCCGAGGTGCAGCCGCAGGGATGGAGCGAGGCCAGCCAAATGCTGGGCGACAACACGACGGCGAAGATCGGCCTGGCGCATGCGATGAACCTCGCGGCCCGCGCCGCAAACGACCCCGTGCGCTACTCCGTGCCGGGCCGGTCGCTTCCTCCCGGCACCTTCCAGGAGCGCGACTACGGCCTTCGGGCGTTCGACCTCAACGTCGAAGGGTTGGGTGGGCCCATCGTGGTCGCCCGTTACTGGTTCCCCGAACGGCAGCCGCTGGCCGAGACGCCGGTGTACGGCTCGGGTTACCGGCTGCCCGACGGGAGCATGCGCAACTGGTCTTACCGGGGTGGGGGCTGGCGTTTGGAGACGCCGGACGGGACCTTCGAAACCGAGTCCACACCCCCCGCGCTCTCCGTCGATCGGACGGGGATCGATCTCAACGACGTCTCCTTTCGCATCCGAAACAACACCGACGACCCGGTTTCGGGAACGGTGTTGCCCGGCCAGGTGTTGGTGCCGAGCGATCCCCAAACCCAGCGGATGGTCACCACCAGAGGTACCGACTTCACGGTCCCAGGCAGCGGCGAGGTCCAACTCCAGATACCGGTTGCCTGCCTCGACATGGGCAAGAAGCAACCGAACGCCGAAACGGTCTTCCGCGCCGTACCCAACAACGACGCCGTGCTGGCGAACCTCGTGAACCTCACTCAGGACGCGGCCATCATTGGACCCTGGAACCAGGCGGCCTTCTGGATCCACACCGATGCCGCAAGCCTGGAGCAGATCAACGAGCACCTGGGACGCGGCATTTCGCCCCTCCAATACCAGCAGGCGGCGGCGCAGGTGGCGATGCACGGGGGGCTCGATCCCTTGGACGGGCGGTTCTCGCAGGTCTGGCAATCCTTGGGGGATCCGCGCTCGATCCTGACGGGCATGCAGGATGCCGCCGGCCAGACCAGCGTGTTCGCCGCGAGCCTGGGCTCGATGGAAGGTGCGGCGGCGCTGAAACAGGGCGCGCAGCAACTGTTCTCGCAGTTCGGCGGCGTGACGTTCACGCCCGCGCAGCGAGCCTCGCTCGCCAAGACGGTCGAGAGCCTCAACCAGAGCGGCGACGTGGACCTCCAAACGATCAGCCTACGCATCATTCGGGAGTTCCTGCGAGACAATCTGCCCTCGGAAGCCCAGGCGACCCTCGAGTTCGCGCGATGTTCGCCGGACGATTCGATTCGGAAGCTCGCCTGGGGCACCGTGGAAC
The DNA here is from genome assembly GCA_023957775.1 of Fimbriimonadaceae bacterium. Lineage (NCBI taxonomy): Bacteria > Bacillati > Armatimonadota > Fimbriimonadia > Fimbriimonadales > Fimbriimonadaceae > Fimbriimonadaceae bacterium. The sequence goes on from JAMLGR010000007.1 coordinate 76,000, forward strand.
CGCCTCCGCCCTCCAGCCTTTTCGGATGGGTGACCTGTCTCAACATGGCCGAAGAGATCGTGGATCGCGCCGTTCGAGCCACCCGCGTGCCGGAGGAGCCCGCCGAGCCCGCCTTTTCGGCCTCCTTCCAGAAGGTGCCGGAATCCGTGGCGCCGGGGGACTCGGTCACCCTGTCCATCGCCACGCAAGAAGGTTCGCCGCTCGCGGTCTCCTACGGAGTCCGCACCGGGCCCGGCGAGGCGGTCCGGAACATCGCCAACGGAAAGGGCGCGTTCGAGCACTCCTGGACCGCAGACGTGCAGGCGCCGGCGGTCGTGCAGCTCACCGCCGAGGTCGTTTCGACCGAGGGGCAGATCGCTCGGACCACGGTCCCGGTCCACGTGCGCCCGACGATCGCCGCCAACGTGCGTTCCGAGATCGCCGACGCGCTCAGGCGGGCACGGGAGGCGAAGGCCAGAGAGGATCGCGCGCGGGCCGAGGCCGAACGGAAGCGGCAGGAGTACGAGCGGATCGTGAGCTCGGTGCGCGAGCACTGGGCCGAGTTGCAGGCACTGCAAGCCGCCGACCGGGACCTGCTGGACGGCTTGGAGGCCAAGTATCGGCAACCGATCGAGGACCTGATCAAACGCAATCAAGCGCTTACGGGCGGGAGTCCGGTGGTTGCCGGCAACGTGGACAAGGCGGCCGAGGACGCCAAGAAGGCGGCCGACGATTGCGACAAGGAGTTGGCCGAGCTGCGTCAGCAGAAGGCCGACGCCGAGAAGCAACGCGACGACCTGCGGAACAAGCTCAATCAGCTTCTCAACCAGATCAATGCGATCTATCAAGCCGCCGGGTTCACGGGCGGAAGCGGATTCCACAGCGACGGTACCGCTTGGTTCGGATGGGTGAACGAAGGTGCAGGCCTGCCGCGCCCCCAGGAACAGCAGGTGACCAACCTTCAGCAGCAGATGCGCGCCGCGAACCGCCAGATGCGCGCGGCCAACAAACGGATCGCGGACCTTGACGCGAAGATCAAAGCGAAGGAAGAGGAGTGCGCCAAGCTCAAGAAGCGCAACGAGGAGGCTCAGCAGGCCAAGGCCAACAAGGACGAGGCCGCCGCGAACGACGCGCAAATCGGGAAGGCGTGGGACGACATCGCCGGCAAGCTCGAAGGTGTCGGAGATCTGCTGGACGGGGTGGAGGGAGGATCGGGCCTGTCCGGCGACGCAAACCGGCTGCGCGGCTCGATGCCGACCGACCAGGCTGGTTGGGACCGCTTCTGGGAACAGTTGCGCGGTCTGGTGGAGCGAAAGAAGCGGCTCGAGGCCGAGCTTGAGCGGAAGATTCGGGACGAGCAGCAGCGGGGACGCGCCGCGCGCGACGCGCGCGACCAAGCCCAGGACGACGCGGACGACGCGGCGCGGGACGGGAGCACCGCCACGGCCGAGGCGGGAGCGCTGCAGCAGGAGGCCGAGCGCCAGAAGCAGGAGGCGGCCGCCGCCGGGACCCAACCGCCGCAGCCCACGGCACCCGTCGAAAACCCGTGCATGAAGAAGTTTGCCCAGTGGCTTGCCAAGTACCAGGACAAGATGTCGCAGTCCCAACTGGACAAGCTCAAAGAGATGATGAAGGGGGCCGCGGAGTCGGCGCAGGTGCCGGGAGTCGCGGTCGGCGACGCGATCGCCGGCGGCGCCAAAGCCTTGGCGTCGGGCGCGGGCAACGCCGCCGTCGGCCTGAACGCCCTGGCGAGCGGGTTTCTCTCGCTGGGTGCCGGACTGTTCTACGCGTACGCGCAGTCCGAGATCGCCCGTGCCCTCGGCCCCTTGGGATCGAAGATCCGGCTCGCCCGGATCGCAGGGTTGCTCCTGGGTTCGCGGGAGAAGTGTGGAGAGGTCGGCGAGGGAGGTGTGACCGGCCGCGGCTCCGAGAGCTTCTTCTACTTCCGTGTGGGCAACCAGCTCATCGTGTTCCGCGGCGGGGAGAGCGGGGTGGAGTTCGTGGGGGTCGGCCCGGCCGGCGCCCCGACCCGCTAGGCGAGAAGCTTCGTCACCACGTTGCCGTGCACGTCCGTGAGGCGGAAATCGCGGCCCTGGAACTTGTACGTCAGGCGCGTGTGGTCGATCCCCATGAGGTGGAGGATCGTCGCGTTCAGGTCGTGCACGTGCACGGCATCCTCGACAACGTTGTAGCCCAGCTCGTCGGTCGAACCCAGGGTGAAGCCTGGCTTCACGCCGCCTCCCGCCATCCAGAGCGAGTACGCCTGAGGGTGATGGTCGCGGCCGAGGAACTTGGAGCCGTCCCGCTCCTCGTTCATGGGCGTCCGCCCGAACTCGCCGCTCCAGATCACGAGCGTCTCGTCCAGCAGTCCCCGCTGTTTGAGGTCCTTCACCAGCGCGACCGCCGCCTGGTCGGTCTGCTTGCAGCGCAGGGGCAGCGAGTGCATGATGTCGTCGCCTTCGCTCGTGCCGTGGCTGTCCCAGCCCCAGTGATAGAGCTGCACGAATCGCGTCCCGCGCTCCACCAGGCGCCTTGCCAGCAGGCAGTTGTTGGCGAACGAAGCGGCGCCGGGCTCGGTGCCGTAGGCCGCGTGCGTCTCCGGACTCTCCTTCGAGATGTCCATCAGCTCCGGCACGCTCGACTGCATCCGGTACGCCAGCTCGTACTGGGCGATCCGCGTGGCGATCTCGGGATCGCCGACCGCGTCGAGGCGCAGCTTGTTGAGATCGCGCAGGGCGTCCAGCGACTGGCGCCGCGTGATCGGGTCGATGCCCGGCGGGTTCGACACGTAGAGCACCGGGTCGCCCTTCGAGCGAAACTCGACGCCCTGGTACGTGGTGGGGAGGAAGCCGCTTCCCCAGCACGACTTCCCGCCGTCGGGGTTGTTGGGCCCCGAGATCAGAACGACAAAACCAGGCAGGTCCCGATTCTCGCTGCCGAGGCCGTAGGTGAGCCATGAACCCATGCTCGGGCGCCCGGGAAGTTGGAAGCCCGTGTTCATGAACAGCTGCGCGGGAGCGTGGTTGAACTGGTCCGTCTGCATCGACCTGACGATCGCGATCTCGTCGGCGATCGTGTGGAGGTGGGGCAGGAGTTCGGAGATCATCTGGCCCGACTGGCCGCGGGGTTCGAACTTGTAGGGCGAGCCGAGGAGTTTGGGCGTGCCCTTGATGAACGCGAACCGTTCGCCGTGGATCAGCTCGTCGGGAACCGATTCTCCGTTGTGCTGCACGAGCATCGGCTTGGGATCGAACAGGTCGATCTGCGACGGGGCGCCCGCCATGAACAGGAAGATGATGTGCTTGGCTTTCGGAGCGAAATGGGGAGCGCGGGGCGCCAGCGGATTGTCGGGGCCCTGGGCGTAGCCGGACTCCGCGAGCAGGTTGGCAAGCGCGAACGTGCCGACCCCGTAACCGACCTTGCCAAAGAACTGCCGGCGGGTGATCTCGCGCAGGGCGTCCCGATCCATAGGGACAGTATACGGTGCTACTCGCCCTCCAACTCTTCGAGTGTGCGCGGCCAATCCTCCTTGAGCAGACGCGACAGGGCGCGATCCGCCAGGAGGCGGCCCTCGTTCTGGCAGACCGCACAGTAGTTGGTCTCGTTCTCCGCGTAGCGGATGCGCTGGATCGGCTTGCCGCACACGGGACACGGTTCCCCGAACTTCCCGTGAGTTGCGAATTCGGGCCGAAAGGCCGTGATCTCCCCGGGCCCGGGGAACTTCGTGTCGAACCTCGCGCACAGGCGTTCGATCCACAGTTCGAGCACGCTCCGCGCCGCAGCGTGGAGCCGAGCCACCTCCTCCGGCTTGAGCGATCGGGTCAGCCGCACGGGCGAGAGCCGGGCCGCGTGGAGGATCTCGTCGGAGTAGGCGTTGCCGATGCCATCGAAGCGAGCAGGGTTGGCCAAGGCGCGCTTCAGCGTGCGGTTCTCGGCGGTCAGCGCTTCTCGGAACGCGTCCAAGGGGGCCGACCGCACGTCCAAGCCTCCCCGGTCGTGTTCGAGCAACGCCTCTCTCCCCGCGACGAGATGGATCGACGCGCGCTTCTTGGGCGAGGCTTCGGTGAGTGTGAGGGTCCCGTTGGGAAAGTCGAACGCCGCCAACGCGATCTTCCCCATGGGCCGCGCACCCTCTTTGCGGGGGCCCCAGCGCAGACGTCCCGCGATCATGAGATGGATGACGAGGTGGAGGTCCCCCTCAAGGTGCAGCACCAAGCGCTTGCCGAGCCTGCCGACCTCCTCCACGCGCCGGTTCTCAGCCGCGGCCAGAGGGGGCACGACCGAGCGGACGACGAACGGGCTGTACGCGCGGGCCCGTTCGATCGGCTGGCCCACGATCCGGGAGGCCAGCGCGTGCCTGTACGCGAGGATATCCGGGAGTTCCGGCACCCTGCTAGTCCGTTTCTCCAACCAGGTAGATCATCAGCCCTGCCGCGGCGATATCGAGGATGCTCAAAGCGACGTACAGGAATCCGATCGGACCGAAGATCGCGACAGAGATGAGTGCACCGATGCCGCTTAAGACTCCCACGGCAATCTGCAGCCAACACAGGACATTGATGATGCCCCGTACCAACTCGATACGGAAAAGGAGCCCCAACCCGATTGCGACGTTGAGCCCGCCGATCACGACCATGAACCCGTCCACCTCCTTCAGGGCACCGAAAACGCCAAGGGCGCGAACAACGTCGAACGCACCGCTCAGAACCCAGTAGGTCGAGACAACATAGTAGGCAGGCCAGATCCACTTGGCAGGTCCGGGGTAGGGCTTGGAAACCTTGACCGGGCCGGGAGGGCGCGCGACCTTTGCGACGTCGGCTCCACAGAACTGGCACCGCACGATATTGTCTGACAACGTGTTGCGACACTGCGGGCATTGAAACACGACCGCACCTCCAGCCTTTCACTTCGTCGCCACAGTGAAGTACTCCTTCCCAACGTAGGGAGGATTTGGGGTTAGCTCCGGGTCATCGTCTCGTCGAGGTTGAGCAGCACGTTGCCCACGATCGTCCAAGCCGCCAGCTCGGGCGAATCGGCGAGCTTCGCCGCCTCGTCCGGGTGGTTTTGGAAGTACTGGGTTTGATCCCTCGCGACCTGCACCAGGCGCGCCACCTCGGCCTCCGAAGGCCGGCGCGAGGTGCCGAGGCGAAAACCGAGCCCCACCCTCTCCCGGAGCCCCGGAACCGCCAACATCCGCTTGGCGAGCGCCTTCGAGGCGTCGATGAAGAACGGGTCGTTGAGCGTCGCGAGGGCCTGAAGCGGCGTGTTGGTGCGGATGCGCCGGACCGTGCACGATTCGCGGCTCGTCGAGTCGAACGCAAGAAACATGGGGAAGGGCGCGGTGCGCTTCAGAAACGTGTAGACGCCTCGCCGATAGCGGTCAGGCCCCTCGCTGGTTTTCCACTGGTCGCCGCTGTAGGGGCTGTCCCAGATGCCGTCGGGCTGGTCGGGGAACACGCTCGGTCCTCCGATCTTGGGATTCAGCAGGCCCGACGCGGAAAGGGCGATGTCGCGCACCAGCTCGGCATCGACGCGGAATCGCGCGCCGCGCGCGAGCCATCGGTTGTCCGGGTCCTTCTCGTGGTCTTGGGCGGAGACGCCCGACGCCTGGCGGTAGGTGGCCGAGGTCACGATCTCGCGGAGCAAACCCTTGATCGACCACCCCCTCTGCATGAACTCGGTTGCGAGCCAGTCCAGGAGTTCGGGGTGCGTGGGCGGCGTCCCCTGGGTGCCAAAATTCTCGCTCGTTTCGACGATGCCTCGCCCGAAGACCATCTCCCACAGGCGGTTGACTTCGACGCGGGCGGTCAGTGGGTTCTTGTCGGAGGCGATCCACTCCGCCAGGCCGAGCCGGTTCGGCGGCGCGGTTGCGGGTATCGGCTGCAGGACGGCCAAGACCCCGGGCTCCACTTCCGCGCCCTTGCTAAGGAACTGCCCTCGAACCCGCATGAACGTCTGCACCGGCGCGGCCTTTTCGGCCATCACCAGGGTCGTCGGGCCATGGATGCCGGCGAGTTGTTTCTTCAGATCCTCAAGCTTCTTCTTCACCGCCTCCTCGGTTGGATTCGTCGCCTCCAGCTCCGCAATGGCATGGCGCAATTCGGCGCGTTTGGCCTCCACGGCGGCGTCCGGAAGCTCCAGCGTGGGCTCGTCCGCGCGGTCGAAGTAGGCGAGGATCGAATAGAACTCCTTCTGCGTGATCGGGTCGTACTTGTGGTCGTGGCACTGGGCGCATCCGATGGTGGTGCCCAGCCACACGCTGCCGGTGGTGCCGACGCGGTCCACGAGCGTGAGCCAACGCTGCTCCTCCTTGTCGACGCCCCCCTCCTCGTTCAGCATCGTGTTGCGGTGGAATCCGGTTGCGATGCGGGTTTCGAGGGTGGCGTTGGGCAGAAGATCGCCCGCCAGCTGCTCGATCGTGAACTCGTCGTAGGGTAGGTCGCGGTTGAACGCGTCGATGACCCAGTCGCGGTAGGGCCACATGGAGCGACGGGCGTCCTTTTCGTAGCCGTTCGAGTCGGCGTAGCGCGCCAGGTCCAGCCAGCCGATGGCCATCCGTTCGCCGAAGTGCGGGGAGGCAAGCAGCCGATCCACCGCGGCCTCGTAGGCTTGGTCGCTGGGGTCCGCGAGGAACGCGTCCATCTCCTCGAGCGTCGGCGGAAGGCCGGTGAGGTCGAGGCTTACGCGGCGCAGCAGGGTCTCGGGGTCCGCCGGGGGTGCGGGCCGAAGTCCGTGTTCGTTCATCTTCGCGAGGACGAATCGGTCGATCGGTCCGCGGATCCAAAGGTTGGACAACGCAGGCGGCTCCGGGCGAACCGGCGGCACGAAAGCCCAGTGCTTCGCGATTTCGCCGCTCCACACGGCGCCCTCTTCGATCCACTGGGCGATGCGGGCGATCTGCTCCGCCTTGAGCGGGGCAAACCCCATGGGCATCCGCGTCTTGCCCCCCTCTCCGCGCAGGCGTTGGAGGAGGAGACTCTTCGCCGCACTCTTCGGCACCACGACGGGGCCGCTCGCGCCACCCTTGGCGAGCCCCTCGGGAGTGTCGAGTCTCAGGCCTCCCATCTGCGCATCGGGCCCGTGGCACTGGAAGCAGCTTGCCTTGAAGATCGGCAAGATCTCCTTGGCGAACTCCACCTTCTGTTGCGGCTCGGGAGCCAAAACGGCTCCGAGCAACGGAAGGAGGCAAACGCCCGCCAGCCACCGGTTTCCAACGACCATGTTTCTAGGATACAAGGCTTCGATCAGTCTCGGTGCTCGATGGGAATCGCAAACCGCTTGGTCTCTTTCCGGTCGGGCCGATTCGGAGGTAGCTCGACGCGTATCGGGCCCGTGGGGCCAATCCGAATCGAATTTGGATCAAACGGCGTTTCGAACTGCGGCCCCGGCAATCCGGCCCCACCGCCCCTTGGCCGGATGGGGCCGGCATCCGAGGGCCAGTGGACCACCGCCGAGAGCCGCCTCAGCCCCAGGTCGGTCGGCTTCGGCGAAACCACCGCCGCCGTGCTGGGAGGGGAGTTCCACTCCATGGCTGTTTCCAAAACCTCGAGAGATAGAACCACCGAGCCAATCGAGGAAACGGTGTTGTACTGCGGTGGAATCCGCACGAGCCGACCCTGGCGGCTTCTCACTTCGGAACTCCGGACCACTCCCAAAGCGCCGACGCCACCCGTCACGCTCAAGACCCCACCGTCGAAAGTGAACTCGTCGGGGTCGTTCCGGAAGATTTGGATCTCGACCTCGATCTGGTTGGCATCGCCGGCATAGGGCGTGGCGATCGCGGCTCGGAGGGTGCCGGGACGGACCTTTGTCATCTCGGACCCATCCGCGGTCCCAAATCGCCGGTGTTCGGTCCGGATCGGGCGCAGCGAGATCGAATCGCTGGGACCCTTCTCGGAGTCGAACTCGATCACGATGTAGCTTGCTTCGGCCACCGCTCGAATGCCCGCGGTCGGCACCACGGCGAACGACTCGCGCATGTCGGGCAAAGTCCCTAGGTCCGTCGAAGCAACGATCTTGCCAAATTGGACGAGTTGCAGTTTCGCGCGCCCGGAAGGAGGCGGGTAGCCGGAGGAAACCCGAAACCGCACTTCCCCCGGGTGGATTTGCGCCCCGTGGACGACGTATTTTTGGCCCGCCTCGTCAACCACTCGAAGCGTGGGAGATCCCTCGCCGTAGAAATCGAACGCCTCCGGGAGTCGAGCCCTGCCCGTCCATGCGACCGCCGCCTGGCCCCGGCGGAGTTCCAAGACTTCCAGTCCGCGCCCGCCGGAAGCCTCGCCCGGCCAGCGCTGTGAGACCACCGCCCCACCCGCGAGCAGAAGACAACCTGCCAAGATCGCAACCGGATGTTTCATCGCACCGTGTGTCTAGAACGCGGCAAGTCGGATCGACGCCACCGAGAACTCATGGCACCCAACCGATTATGGGCGCACCGGCGCCGACGAGCGAGATGCGCCAAGTGACGGGCCTGCCGCCGCTCCGCAGCTTGCTAGATCCTCGCCCCTCCGGCTTGGCCGAAGCGAACCCCATCGTCGGCGCCGTGAACATCCCTGCCGGTGAACTGGAGGTCCGCCTCCACGAACTGCCCGCGCGGGGCGACGAGATCCGGGTGGCCACTGTCGGAACCCCTGCGCACGAGGCCGTCGCATGGCTGCAAAGAGGGGGCCGCCGAGCGTTTTTGGAGCACGAGTTCTCCCACGGGCCTGCGGAGTCGGGTCGACTGTGGAGCCCCAACGCGTTCCTCGAGGAGGTGTTGCCCGAACTTGGTGCGCCGGGACTTGCTTTCGACCTCGGCTGCGGGTCGGGGCGCGAAGCGGTCGCGCTCGCGGCTGCGGGATGGCGGGTGACGGCGCTCGACCGCCTGGAGGACGCCCTTGCCAAGGGGCGGGATCTGGAGCGTCGAACGCTCGGGGTGCAGGGAATCGACTGGGTGTGCGTCGATCTCGAGAGCCCGGCTTTCGAGATGGATCTCGCGGCAGATCTGATCACGAGCTTCTCCTACCTTCACCGACCGTTGTTGAGATGGGCTGCGGCTCAGATTCGACCTGGCGGCAGCGTGGTGGTGGAGACGTTCACCGAGGAGCATCGAAAGCGGTTTGGAAAGCCTCGCACCGAGGCGTTCGTGCTCGCCAAGGGCGAGCTGCCGACCCTTTTGCCGGGTCTCGAGGTGCTTCGATTCAGCGAAGGGTGGCGCGCCGACGGACGCCATACGGCGCGCTTGTGGGCACGGAAGCCCTAGGAGTGATACGCTGGTGGCATCGTGGTGTACTTCGCGTATGGCTCGAACATGGACCCCGTCCAAATGCATGAGCGCTGCCCCGGATCGGTGTTCCTCGGTATTGCGCGATGGCCGGGACGGCGGCTCTCCTTCACCCGATTTTCGAAGGCGCGCGGTTGCGCCGTTGCGGATCTGGTGAAGGACCCGGGCTCGACCGCCTGGGGGGTGCTTTGGGACGTGCCAGCCGACCATGTCAATTCCCTCGACCGCATCGAAGGGTATCGGGCGGGCCGGGAGCGCAACGCCTACGAACGAAGACGCGTCGAGGTGGAGACCGACGAGGGACCCCGTCTCGCCGCCGTCTATCTCGCGAAGGCGGAACCCGATCCGGGATTGCCCAACCGCGCGTACCTCGCCCATTTGATCGACGGAGCCGTGGCGCACGGACTGCCGGAGTCGTATGTCGCGATGCTCCGCGCGCTTCCCACCGTGGATTAGGGGCGTGGTCTCATCTCGGGTTCGAGGTCGACTCCGACCCCCTCGGCCACACGGTTGATGTAGTTGAAGTAGGCGACCACCTGGATCGTGTCCGAGATGGCGCGGTCGCTCCATCCCGCCGCGCGCAGCGCGTCCACGTCCCGCTGTCCCACCGAGGCCGGGGCGGCCGTGAGCTTCTCGGCGTAAGCGAGCAACGCCACTTCGGGTTCCGAAAGGGAAGCAGCCCTGTAGTTCTCGATCAGCTGATCGATCGCGGTGTCGTCGACGCCCTCCGACCGGAGGTCCTCGGCGTGGGCCTCGATTCAGTAGTGGCAGTGATTGACCGTCGAGACCACGACGGCGATCATCTCCCTCTGCGTCCGGGTCAGGGGCGAATCGCCGTGCATGATCTCGCCGTACAATCCGAGCGAGGCGTTGAGCTGCTTCGGCCCGAGGCTTCCGGCCACGACGATCCGATAGACCTTCCCGGCGCGAGCCCGCGCCCGTTCGTACAGTCTTGCCAGGAACCCCTCGGCCCGCGATTCGTCTACAAGATCAAGGTAGGCCATTCAGCAATCGTGAAGTGTACCGACCCCCTTGGGCGGTTGGTCCCACCGTCGCGACGCGCGATGCCATACTGGACGGTACACGCCAGCGGCAGCCGCTCGGCGAAAGGAGGAATCTTTCAATGACGAAAACACGAATTGCGATCGGTGTCGCCACGTTGGCCGCCGCGGTGCTCGCCAGCGCGTTGACGGCCGACTACACCCTGAACTACACACCGAAGGTCGGTACGGTCACCAAGTACAAGATGACCGGCAACTTCGACTTCGAGGGCCAGGAGATCATGTTCACTGCGAACGTGACGAACAAGGTGACGAAGGTCAATCCCGACGGCAGCTACACGATGGAGGAAGCCCAGACGGACGCCAAGGTCAGCTTCGGGGGTCAAGAGATGGAAGCCCCCGCAGGGTCTCCCAACATGACCACCTTCGATGCCGCCGGCCGCGTGTTGGACATCCAAGGGGACATGGTCGATGCCGGCGCCTACCGGACGGCCGCGATGTCCACGTTCTACAAGCCGAGCAAGGCCGTCAAGATCGGGGATTCCTGGACCGTGGACCTCAAGGCCGACGAGAAGCTTGGGACCGTGGAGTCGAAGGCGACGTACACCGTCGAGGCCGAAGAGCAGGTCGGGCAGTGGAAGACCGTCCGCATCTCGTACGAGGTGAAGGAAGTTTCGGGCAGCACGCCGGCGAGTTCGAGCGGCAAGATCTGGATCGATCCCAGCGATGGCGAGATGGTCAAGGTCGAGGGCGTCTGGAAAGACGTCCCGGTGCCTGGCGCCCCCGCTCCGATCACCGGTAAGGTCGTCGTCGCCCGCCAGTAAACCTTGTGGGGGAGTACGCGGACTTCATCCGCGCACTCCCCTCAGGGCTCAGTGTCGCTTCGCAGGTTCGAAGTACTGCATCCAGCGCAGCCGCTTGGCTTCGACCACGCGCTCCACGGCGATCCGGAATGCGGCTTGGCGGAGCGACGTCTTGTGGACTCGGGCCAGCTCCCACGTCTGCTCGAAGGCCCGGCTCATCAGTTCGCCCAGCTCGGCCTCCACGCGCGAGCGGCGCCAGTAGAAGCTGCCCAGGTTCTGGACCCACTCGAAGTAGGACACGATCACCCCTCCGGCGTTCGCGAGGATGTCGGGCACGACGGTCACGCCCTTCTCCCACAGCACGAGATCGCCGCCTGCCGTGATGGGGCTGTTGGCCCCCTCGGCGATCAGCTTGGCTTTCACGCGCGGCGCGTTCTCAACCGTGATCACGTTGTCGAGGGCGCAAGGCAGCAGGACGTCCACTTCCAGCTCGAGCAGCTCGGCGTTGGAAAGCGGCTCCGACTGCGGGAACTCGATCACGCTGCGCGTGTTCTTCCGGTGCTCGATGAGCTTGGGAATGTCCAGTCCGCGGGGGTCGTAGACCGCCCCGAACGCATCGCTGGCGGCGACGATCCGCAAGCCCCTCTCGTGGAGCAGCAGCGCGGCGAAAGAGCCCACGTTCCCGAAACCTTGCACGGCGCACGTGGTGCCTTCGGGCAACATGTCGAGCTTGGCCATCGCAGCCAACGTGGCGATCATGACGCCGCGTCCCGTCGCGTCTTCGCGTCCCACCGAGCCGCCCAACGCCACAGGCTTGCCGGTCACGATGCCGGGCTCGTGTCCGTTCAGAATCGCGTACTCGTCGAGGAACCAGGCCATGACGCGCGCGTCGGTGTTGACATCGGGGGCGGGAATGTCGGTGTGGGGGCCGATGACGCTACCCAAACGGCGCACGAACTGTCGGGTCATCCGCTGGATCTCGCCGTCGGACATCTGGGTCGGGTCGCATTCGATGCCTCCCTTGCCTCCCCCGAAAGGAATATCCACCAGCGAGGTTTTCCACGTCATCAACGCGGCGAGCGCCCGGACCTCGTCCTGGTTGACCGTGGGATGGTAACGGATGCCGCCCTTGAACGGGCCCCGCGTGTTGTCGTGCTGGCATCGAAAGCCGGTGAACACTTCCCACTTCCCGGTGTCCATCAAGATTGGAAGTTCGACCCGGACCTCCCGGTGAAGGGTGGTGATGATCTTCTTCTCGTAGTCGGTGAGACCCGCCTGGTCGGAGGCCGTGAGAACGTGGTGGTTGACCGCTTCGTAGGTGGAGAGTTTGTCGAGATCGGCGGCGAGACTTTTCGTTTGTAACATCGTTGTTTTGGGGAGGGCCACAGTGCCGCTCCTCAGACTCAATGGTAGCATTTTCCGTGCCGCCCGACCGGTCGGTACACTTCACCCGACATGCTCGAGATCGATGGCAACGCCCTTACCCTGGAGCAGATCGCCCAGGTTGCGCTCGACCGGGAGCCGGTGACCCTGGCCTGGTCGGCTCGGGCAAGGATGACCGATGCCCGTCACGTCGTCGACCGCATCGTCATGGAGGGCAAGGCGGTCTATGGGGTGAGCACCGGATTCGGCAAGCTCTCCGACGTGCACGTGCCCGGGTCGCAATTGCGGGAGCTGCAGCTCAATCTCGTCCGCAGTCATGCCTGCGGGTTGGGGGAGCCTCTCCCCGAGCCGGAGGTGCGCGCCATGCTCCTGCTGCGCGCGAACGTCTTGGCGATGGGGCGCAGCGGCGCGCGGCCCGAGGTCGCGGAGCTGCTTCTGGGCATGTTGAACCAGGGCGTTTCCCCGGTGATCCCGTCGCGGGGATCGGTGGGCGCGTCGGGCGATCTCGCCCCCTTGGCCCACCTCGCCCTGGTCGTGATCGGCGAGGGAGAGGCTTTGGTTCGCGGCGAACGCCTCCCCGGAGGCACGGCGCTCAAAGATGCGCGCCTGACTCCTCTCGTTTTGGAGGCGAAGGAGGGACTGGCGCTCCTCAACGGCACGCAGGCGATGTTGGCCGTGGGAGGGCTCGCGCTTCGGCGCGCCCTGCGGGTCGCCGACTACGCCGACGTCGCCGGCGCGATGACCTTGGAGGCGCTGCTCGGGACGCCCGTCGCGTTCGACGAACGCATCCACGCCGCGCGCCCCCACCAGGGGCAGATGGCGTCCGCCCAGAGACTCCGCGAACTGCTGGAGGGCAGCGAAATCCGCGATTCCCATCTCGACAACGATCCCCGCGTCCAAGACGCCTACAGCCTGCGATGCATGCCCCAGGTCCACGGCGCGGCGCGGCAAGCCCTCGACCACGTGCGCGAGGTCCTGGAGTGCGAGTCCGGAGCGGCTACGGACAACCCCCTCGTCTTTGCCGAAGAGGGGGACGTGCTCTCCGGCGGCAATTTCCACGGTGCCCCGCTGGCCTTGGCGCTCGACTACGCCGCGATCGCGGTCACCGATCTGATCAGCATCAGCGAGCGGCGCATCGACCGCATGGTCAACCCCGACCTCAACGAGCACCTGCCCGCCTTTCTCAGCGCGGATCCGGGGATGCGCTCCGGGTTCATGATCCCGCACGTGGTGGCCGCGGCGCTGCTCAGCGAAGCCAAGGTGCTGGCCCACCCCTCCTCCGTCGACAACGTCCCCACCTCGGGGGGCAAGGAGGATCACGTCTCGATGGGCATGACCGGCGCCCTCAAGTTTCGGCGGATCGTCGAGATCGCCGAACAGGTGCTGGCCATCGAGCTGCTGGCAGGCGCCGAGGGGTTGGAGTACCGCAAACCGCTGCAGCCTGGACTCGGAGTGCGCGCGGCCTTCGAATCGGTCCGCAAGCTGGTTCCCAGGGTGGACGCGGACCGCTCGCTTTCGGAGGAGTTGCAGCGCATCGCCGACGCGCTGCGCGACGGCGAGATCGCGCGGTCCTAGCCCGTGGGAGTTTTCAACTTCTTCTGAAAGTTCGTGCTAGCCGGAAGTACAATAGAGGGAAGGCATGATGGCCACGCCTCAAGTCGACTCGCCGTGGAAGGCAGAGGGGGAGCAAAAGCGGACCGCGGTGCGGCAAATGTTTGCCGAAATCGCTCCGACGTACGATCTCCTCAACTCTGTGATGAGCCTCCGGTTGCACCACCGGTGGCGACGCGTCGCGGTGGATGCCCTCGCCTTGGAGCCGGGCCAGCGGGTCCTCGACGTTTGCTGCGGCACCGGCGACTTCATGGAGCCGCTGCGTCGGGCCGTCGGCCCGGAGGGCCTGGTCGCCGGACTCGATTTTTGCCTGCCGATGTTGGAGCGCGCGCGAGCCAAACAAGCGCCCGGTCCCCTCGGGCTGGGAGATGCGTGCCGACTGCCGATCGCGACGGGCGTGCTCGACGGGGCCAGCGTCGGGTGGGGCATCCGCAACGTGCCCGACATCGATGCGGCGCACCGTGAGCTCGCCCGCGTTCTCAAACCGGGGGGTCGCTTTGTGTCCCTCGACATGGCCAAACCGCGCGGCGCGTTCCTGCGCGCGCTGTCCGACGTGCTCTTTCGCAAGGGCGTTCCCTTGATGGGGAGGCTGTTTGGGAAGTCCCAGGCCTACACGTACCTTCCCGAATCGACGCAACGGTTTCTCTCGCGAGAAGAGCTGGCCGAGTCGATGCGCCGCGCCGGGTTCGTGGGCGTTCGGCACAGGGATCTCTTCTTTGGCAACATCTGCGTTCACTGGGGGGTGAAAGGATGACGACCGGACGGTTGGTCGAATGGTGTGGGGAGCGGGTGTCCGCGGAAACGCTCCAGTTTGTGGCGGAGGAGATCCGCGCCGTCGAACAGGAGTTGGCGCGGCAGATGCGATCGCAGGTCCAACTCGTCGAGCGGGTCGGGCTCCACACGCTCGAGGCGGGCGGCAAGCGCCTGCGCCCCGCGTTCGTGACGCTGGCGGCCCACGCCACCGGACTCCCGTTCGACGCGGCGAGAACGCGGAAGCTGGGTGCGTGCATGGAAATGATCCACATGGCCACGCTCATGCACGACGATGTGATCGACCACGCGGCGACCCGTCGCGGACGGCCGACGGCCGCGTCGATCTTCGGCAACACGCCCGCCATCCTGACCGGAGACGCCCTGCTTAGCAGGGCCATGGCCGTCCTCGCCCAGGACGGCGATCTCGCGATCATCCGCAACGTCTCGTCCGCCGTGGTCGAACTGGCCGAGGGCGAAGTGCGCGAGCTTGAAACCCGCGGCGTGTTCGATCTGACCGAGGAGGAGCACCTCGAGATCCTGCGGATGAAGACCGCGGTGTTTATCCAGTCGTGCTGCGAGATCGGCGCGCTCGCGGCGGGCGCCCCGCAGGAAACGGTCGCGGCCGTCGGTCGCTACGGGCATCACGTCGGCATGGCCTTCCAGATCGTGGACGACCTTCTCGATTACCGCGGCGAGCACGCCGCGACGGGGAAGCCCAGGGCGACGGACTTCCGAGAGGGTTGCGCGACCCTGCCGCTCATCGCCCTGCGCCCCCTGCTTTCCCCGGGCGAGAGCGACGAGGTGCGCGCGTTCTTCGGCAACGGCGTCGATGAGACCGGAATCGCCCGCGTCTGCGCGCTGATGGACCAGCGCGATGCGTTTGCGGTGGCCGAGAAGGCGGCCCGACACCACGTGGAAGCTGCCCAACACGCGCTTGCCACCCTTCCCGAAGGCGAATCCAGGCGCCTCTTGGAAGGGGTGGCCGAGTTCGTCGTCGCACGCGACGCCTAAACCCTACTGGTTCTGGCGCAACTCTTCCTCGGCTTGCTGGATCTGCCGAAGCTCCCCCAGGCACAGGTCGAGCGCCGGCCCGCTGGAGAACTGGGACGCGATCGCCTCGTCCTTGGCCACGTCGCGGGTCGCGCTCTCCACCTCGGATGCGAGCATCTTCAGCTTTTCGGCGAGTTGGCGCGCGGGGTCGAACGTCATCGGCATCCGGTCCTCGCCCGCCTGCCCGGCGAAGACCTTCTTCCCGAGGAACTCCTCGACGACCTCGTCGATCCGCCATTTTCCAGGTTCCTCCGGCACGGCGTTGCTGAGAATGACGAGCACCTCGCGCATCGCTTGGTCAACGGCGACCCCGGCGTGGTCGCGAAGCGACTGCCAGTGGAGGGGAAGGTTCGGGTTGCGCCAGAACGCGCTCTCCAACGCTTCGTGGGCGCGCGCCCAACTGCGCGCACACTCCTCGAGGAGCGACGAGACGGAGTCGCTGAGATCGCGGTGAAGGCGCCTCTTCTCTTTCGACGCGTGCAAGCGGCGGACGATCTGATACGCCTCGAGGCGTAGCCGCTGCTGGGCCGTCGCCTCCTCGGTCATGGGCGTGTTCGAGCGCTTCCACACCCAGAAGCCGCCCGCCCCAATCCACCAGAGCCCGACCGCGGAGGCAAACACCTGCCACGTCGCGGCTTCGCCTCCAAACAGCGTCGCGACCGCCCACGTCACACCGCCGGCGGCGAACCCCAGTCCCGCGAGGGCCCAGGGGACGTCCGAGAAGTTGGACGGACGGTCGCGGATCGCATGGTCCAAATACTCCGCGAGGTGGGGCAGGGGCTTCGAGCGGCCAGTGAAAAGCATCGGCGCAAATAGAATACGCGTTTGAGGTCGGAAGGTTGAGCGCGTCACCCCTCGAAGAGGTTCGGGGCTGCTGCGGCGTTCTTGGGCGGAGCGATGCCCAGATGCTTGTAGGCGAGGGCCGTGGCGGCGCGTCCGCGGGGGGTCCGCTGCAGCAATCCTTGTTGGAGCAGGTAAGGCTCGTACACGTCCTCGACCGTGCCGGCATCCTCTCCGGTCGAGGCGGCGAGGGTCTCCAGCCCGACCGGTCCCCCTCCGTACTTCTCGATCATCGCCCGCAGCAAGGTCCGGTCGATGCGGTCCAGTCCGAGGTGATCGACCTCCAAGGCGTCCAGCGCCTTGTCCGCGGCGGCGGGGGTGATGCTCTCAAGTCCGTCCACCTGGGCGAAGTCGCGCACCCTTCGCAGAAGGCGGTTGGCGATCCTCGGCGTGCCCCGCGCCCGCCGGGCGATGGCTTCGGCGCCCTCGGTCTCGATCGCATAGCCCAAGATGCGGGACGAGCGGCGGATGATCTCGAACAGGGCAGTGGCCTCGTAGAACTGGAAGTGGCTCACGATGCCGAATCGGTCGCGGAGCGGTCCCGTCAACAAGCCTTGGCGGGTGGTGGCGCCGATCACGGTGAACCGTGGCAGGTCCAGCCGGATCGAGCGTGCGGCAGGCCCCTTGCCGATCATGATGTCCACCTTGGAATCCTCCATCGCCGGATAGAGGATCTCCTCGACGGGCCGGCTCAGGCGGTGGATCTCGTCGATGAACAGCACGGCGCCCGATTCGAGGTTCGTGAGGATGCCGACCAGGTCGCCGGGCCGTTCCACCGCCGGGCCGCTGGTGATGTGGATCGGGGCGCCCATCTCCGTGGCGACGATGTGCGCGATCGTGGTCTTGCCGAGCCCTGGGGGGCCGTAAAGCAACAGATGGTCGAGCGGCTCGCTGCGCATGCGCGCGGCCTCGAGGAACACGGCGAGGTTGCGCTTGAGCTTCTCCTGGCCGATGAACTCATCGAGACGCCGCGGGCGCAAGGACAGTTCGACGGACAGCTCGCCTGCCTGCGCTTCGGGGTCCAGTTCGTTGTCGCGGATCATCGTCTCAAGGTCCTCAGGGCCGCGCGGATCTGCTCCTCGACGGTCTCGGCCTCGTCTCGGGCCTTCTCTGCGGCGGCCTCGGCTTCAGGACGTCGGTAGCCCAGCGCAAGGAGCGCGTCGATCAACTCGTCTTCGACCACGGCCCGGCCTCCACCCGCGCGGACGGCGGCCTGCCCGCCGACCTTTTGGAGCATCGCCTCCTCCTGGATCTTGGTGCGGAGTTCGAGCAGGATGCGCTCGGCGAGTTTGGGGCCGACACCGGTTGCCCGTGCGAGAATCCGGGCGTCCTGGACGAGGATCGCGTTCATCACCTCGTGTTCGCCCAACTGCCCCAACAGCGCGAGGCCGATACGGGGTCCGCACCCCTTGACCTCGCGAAGGAGGTCGAAGAGTCTTCTTTGAAACGCGTCGAGGAACCCGTAGAGCGACACGCCATCCTCGCGGAAGATCTGGCGGATGCGCAGGTCCACTGTTTCTCCGGGCGGGGGAATCTGAGCCAAAACGGAGTCCGGAACCAGGACCTCGTAGCCGACGCCGCCGACGTCGACGAGCACCATGCCGCCGCTCGACTCAAGCACCTCGCCTCGAAGCCGCCCGATCATAAGCGGAGGTTACCACCGGGCCCGACCTCTCCTGCGGTGAGCTTAGCCAGAACGTTCCACCGATTCAATTTAGCTCGCCTGCGGCGTGCCACTTGATCGTTCATGCACTACTTCGAGCAGCACCCGCCGCGGGGGCCGGGCTGATGAGCCCACCACAAGCGCGTACCCGTCCACGAAAGCGTGACCACCAGCACCAGGAGGCAAAGAGTGCAAACGATGCGGTCAAGGGTGGCGTGTTTCATTGAATCTCCGAAACACTTGTGCCAGCACCCGGATGCGGGCCAAATCGGACATGGCCATCGAGGAACAGAAGACTCCAACGTTGTGCGTTGAAGTCGGGTGATACAGGCACATGCCAGAAGCCCGAGTAGTCATTGGCATACCGGGTACTGGCGTGCGATTCGATGGACGCGAGGAGCCTTCCACTGGGAAGATTCGGGAATTGAAAGCTGCTGCCCAACAGAACAAAAAACGACTCCACGTCAAAGTCGGAACTCAGGTGCGATCCTTGGTCGACCGGGCACGCGAACACGGACCTAGATCGCGTGTAGGGAACGAGCAAGCTAACCACGCTAGGAATCTCTGGAGGATAGGGATAGTATCCCACCAAGTACCGACTCCAGGGATCGAGTGCTGCCGGTAGCCGGTCGTCGCAGTCGTCAGTGTAGAGACGTGTTCCTATTCCCACTTGACGCAGATTGCCGAGGCACGTCGCTCGCTTCGAGTAATGCCTTGCCGAAGCCAGAACCGGCAATAGCAAGGCCATGAGCACGCCCATGATCGCGAACACGACCATCACCTCCACCAGCGTGAAGGCTCGCTTCATCGGTCTTTGTCCAGCACCGCCTGTGCATCCGGATATCTGGCCACAAACTCGTCTACCACAGCCTTGTTGCGGCTTCGAAAACTCGATAGCACGCGCTCTGGCATGACCGGAATCTTCTCGTTCGTCACCGCTTCACGACAAGCATCAAGACCTTGTTGCATTTGATCCGGTTGTTCCAACGGCAAGATGATGGTAAGGGCCATGAGTTGGCCGCTATCCCCTTCGTTCAATACCATCTCTCTCAGAAACGCAAAATCCGAGGCAGTAAGGGCCTCTTTTTTCCGTGCCTTGGCCGACAGTTTGAGGCCTTCGCTGTACCGGTCTCCCGACGAGAAGCCAGCGTTGCGCGCCACCTCATCGCTCTTGCGGAATGGATCGACGGGTTTGTTGAAGTACCAGATGACGGCCCCCACCATTCCCACGGTTGTCGCAGCCAAGATGATGGTCGACAGTTTCATGGTTGATCCTAACCCATTTTTGAATACCCTTTCGTTGCTTGGAGTCTGCCGTGGAGAGAGCAGGCCGCCGATTTCCTGGCCGTTGAGGACTCTGCGTTGGTACGACGTCAGCGGCCGCCGATCGAGGCGGCTGGGGGGAACGGGTGCTCCGGCGTGACTTCTTGGGTCAGCAGCCGAAACTCCAGCCGCACCTCGTAGGCGCGCGGCCAGGGTAGGAAGATCTTGACGTCGGACAGGCCGGACACCGCGTACTGCTTGGTGCCGGCGAAGAAGCGCTGCCCCAGGAACTGGTCGGTGAAATACTGGTCGAGGTACTTCTCCAGATCGTGGCGGACGAACTGATCCACCTCGTTGAACTCCTCGCCATAGGTCTCGTCTCGCGAAGCGTCGCGGCTCGAGTCGATGAGCTGGTACGCGAGGGGCCGCACGAACTTGTGGTAGGCGAAGTCGTTGACGTATCGGTGCAGCAGGAACTCGCGCTGGGCCACCTCGCGCGTGAGCGAGTCGACCCGCAGCCTGCGGGCCAAGAGGTAGACGTTCGAGGCCGGGATGGCCGTGCCCATCGAGTTGCCGGCGGTGTTCCACCCTGCGAAGCCCAAAACGCGCATCATGCGCGCTTGGGACCACAGGGCGGCGAACAGCTCCGGATCCGCCGTTCCGTCCACTCCCAGGTTGATGTCCGCCACGCACACGGGCAATCCCTGGTCGATGTCCTGCGTGAGATCGCGAAGGAACGCGTGGAACCGATCCGGCCTGGGTTTGGGTGTGTTGAGGTAAAGCGTGTAGTCGTAAACCTGGCCGGGCAGAACCGGCCGCGCGCCGCTTGCCAGAAGCTGGTCCTGCAGGCTTTTGTAGATGGGCTTGGACTCGTAGTTCGCGTACTTGGTCATTCCGTCGGGATCGGAGTAGACGAGCCGGACGCGTGGAGTCCAATCCGCTTTCTTGAGGAGCGCGCGGCTTACGAGCACGTTGGCGTGCTGGTCGATGCCTTCGCAGAAGTAGACCTTGCCGCCGATGTGGAGCTTGGCGGTCAGCGCGCGGAGGTTGGCCGTCTCGGCGACGTGCGGGCCGTACGGGCGCGCGTCGTCCTGGCCGAGGATCAGGTACTCGAAAGCCCCGCCGGCGGTCATCTTCAGCAGCATGCGCTGGATCTCGAGGTCGCGCTTGCGCGCGGACCGATAGTCCGAGTAAGCGCTTGCCGGAACGCGCGTTTTCAAGTTCGCGATGCTGGGGAGCAGGGAGCGGTCCCGCGTGCGGGTGTAGCGGTCGCGCAGCTCCTCGAGCTTGGCCAACTCGACGCGCCAGGACGCGTTGTTTCGGAACGACGTGGGCGAGAGCCGCATGATCGCCGAGAACCCGTACACCTTGAGGTGCGGCCACTTTTTGATCAGGAGCACGAGGCGCTGGAGCCGCTTCAGGGCCTGATCGTAATCCACGGAGTGTACGCGGGACTCGATCAACCCGCCGTACGCGATCATGTCGGTGCTGACCACCAGGGCGTCGACGTTGCCCAGCGGCTGCTCCTCGAGCCAGGAGAGGATCTTCTCGGGGGACCCAGGATTCGTGAAACGGCCCAGCGTCTCGTAAGGGGGTTCCCTCACTTCCACGTCGGCCATCGCGGCGATCATCTGCGCAAACTGGCCCGCCGCGGGACGGCTGTCCAACGGGACGAGAAGCACCCGGTCGGCGCGCGCCACGACCGCCATAAGAAGCACCCAAGATGCCAACAACGCGCGCATCACATGGCAAGATACCCGGCAGACCACACACCCTCCTCCTGATAGGATACGAGTTTCTCAACACCTTTTCACCAACATCTCTGCATTCCCGGTAATTCGCTTTGGTCCTGTTGCATACTTAGAGCATGGTCGCTCAGGCGCACGCCGCGACGCTGGTCGGCATCGACGCACTTCCCGTGGTCGTCGAGCTGGATTTCATGGGGGTCAAGTCCGAGTTCGTGATCGTCGGCCTTCCCGACAAGGCCGTGGAGGAGAGCCGCGAACGCGTGAAGATGGCCGTGCACAACAGCGGGTACACCTTCCCGTTCCGGCGCATCGTGTGCAACCTGGCCCCAGGGGACGTGCGCAAGGAGGGGCCGTGGCTGGACCTCCCCATCGCCGCTGCCCTTTTGGCCGCGAGCGACCAGTTGCCCAAACAGGTGCTGGAGGAGACGATGCTGTTGGGCGAACTGAGCCTCGACGGCAACCTGCGCCCCATCGACGGCGCGGTGAGCGTCGCTTTGATGGCCGCCGAGCGGGGCTTCCGCCGCTTGATCCTCCCCAAACCCAACGCGCTCGAGGCCGCGGTCGCGCCCAACATCGACGTCTTCGGGCTTTCCAATCTCGTCGAAGTGATCGAGCTGCTTCACGGGGCCACGCACTACCAACCCGTGCACTTCGTCCGCGAGCTGGACACGGAGACACCCGAGTATGGGGTGGACTTTGCCGAGGTCAAGGGCCAACGGCATGCGGTGCGGGCACTGGAGATCGTGGCGGCCGGCGGACACAACGTCTTGATGACCGGGCCACCGGGCTCCGGCAAAACGATGCTGGCGCGCCGCCTTCCCACCATCCTCCCCCCGCTTAACCTCGAAGAGAGCATCGATGTCACGCGCATCTACAGCGCTTCGGGCCGCAAAGGGGGACGCCAGGGCCTCCTCTGGGAGCGACCGTTCCGCTCGCCGCACCACAGTGCAAGCCATGCGGCCATCGTGGGAGGAGGTGGAATCCCCAAGCCCGGGGAGGTGAGCATGGCCCACAAGGGGGTGCTCTTCATGGACGAGATGCCGGAGTTCGACCGCCCCGTGCTGGAAGCGCTGCGGCAGCCCCTCGAGGACTCCGTGGTGACGGTCTCGCGGGTGTCCAGCACGATCACGTTTCCCGCCGAGTGCATCCTTGTCGGAGCGATGAACCCGTGTCCTTGCGGTTTCAAGGGCCTTCCGGAAGAGAAGTGCGTCAGTTCACCGGCGGTATGTGGCCGCTACGCCAGCAAGATCAGCGGCCCCCTGGCCGACCGCATCGACCTCCACCTCGAGGTGCCGCGCCTCAAGCCAGAGGAGCTGCTGGGGGCACCGCGCGGCGAGCCGAGCGCCGAGATACGCGAACGAGTGGCAGCGGCTCGGGAGCGGCAACACGCACGTCTTGGCGGCAGCCGCCTCAACTCCAAGATGACGCCCAAGGAGCTGCGCGAGCTGATCGCGCTCACGCCCGACTGCGAGGACTTCATGCGGGCGGTGATGGCGAAGATGAACCTTTCGGCCAGGGTCTTCGACCGGATCCTCAAAGTCGGGCGGACGGTGGCGGATCTGGCGGGAGACCCCGTGGTGACCCAACGCCACCTCAGCGAAGCGGTGCAGTATCGCAGCCGAGACGGGGGCTAGCGGGTGCCGCCTCCCAAGGCAAAACGGTCACACGATCCCCGGAGTCGACGATCTCTCGGACCGGACCCGCCTCCTGGGACGCTTTGCCCGAAAGGACGGGGTCGTGCGTGCCCGCGAGGGCGAGCGAGCGGTTGACCACCCAACCGTAAGGCTCGATACCGGCGCGCCGGAGATCGGCCTTCAACTTCATCGCCTCGTGGACCGGTGTCGGCTCGGGAAGGGCCACCAAGACCACGCGGGTAAAGGCCGGGTCCCGCAGGCGCGGCAGGAGGCGCTTCACCGATTCGGGAGCATCGCTTTGGGTGCGCGCGACCTCGCGATGGTACGCCTCGGTCGCGTCCATCAGGAGGATCGTGTGGCCCGTCGGGGCCGTGTCGATCACGACGAACCGGTTCTCGCCCTCGGCCACGGTCTCGGCAAATGCGCGGAACACGGCGATCTCCTCGGTGCACGGCGAGCGAAGGTCCTCCCGCAGAAGGGCCAACCCCTCCTCGTCGAGGGTGAGCGCGGCCTTCGCCAGGGCAGCCTTGGTGTACCTGGCCACCTCGGCGGCCGCCGAAATCTGGGTGACCTCGAGCGTGCCCAACGTACCGCCCGCGGCGTCGAGGACGTTCCCGGCGGGGTCCGTGGTCGTCAGGAGCACCGAGTGCCCCCTGCGACCCAGCTCCCGTGCGATGCGGATGGCGACCGTGGTCTTCCCGACCCCGCCTTTGCCCATGGTCATCACCACGCCGTGGCCCATTTGGGAAAGCCCATCGACGAACGTGTCGAACGACTCGCCCGCTTCCATCGGTCGGATCTCGCGCGTCGTCGGTGCCGAAGGGTTGGGCTCGAGCAGGGCGCGAAGGGCGTCGAGCCCGACCACGTTTCCCGGCATCATGGGCACGAGCGATCGGGGGAGGCTGGCCAGTGCGGGCGGCATCGAGGCGAGACTCTCCTCCACACCTTCGGCGAACGACTGCGCGACCGCGTCCTGGGTGGGATCCGCCCTGAAGACGGCGTTGACCACCAGACGCAGGCTCCCGATGCCCAGTTCGTGCAGCTCCGTTGCGGTGCGGGCGGCCTCCTTGAGGCTGGATCGCTCGGGCCTGGCCACGAGGACGACCGTGGTGGATTCGGGATCCGCCAACCCGCGCAGCGCGGACTCGTACAAGGCACGCTGGCCCTGGAGACCGGCCAACGGGCCGAGGCAGCTCGATTCGGCCGTCGTCGTGTTCAGATAGCCGCTCCACGCGCTGGGGAGGCTGAGCAGGCGGAGGGTGTGTCCCGTGGGGGCGGTGTCGAAGACGACGTGGTCGAACGCCGAAGTGGCGTCGGGGTCCGCCATGAGGCGGACGAACTCGTCGAACGCCGCGATCTCGGTCGTGCAAGCCCCCGAGAACTGCTCCTCCATCGAGCGGATCACGGCGTCCGGGAGCTTGCCGCGATAGGGGGCCACCATCTTCTCGCGGTACTGCGCGGCCGCGGCTTCGGGATCGAGGTTCGCTCCGGACAACGAGGGAACCTCGGGAATCGGAGTCGGGGTCGTGCCGAGGCGCGCCCGAAAGACCTCGTCGAGGTTGCTCGCGGGGTCGGTGCTGACGATCAGCGTCCGGCGGCCTTGCGCCGCCAGGTGGAGGGCTGCGGCGCACGCGAGGGACGTCTTCCCAACGCCGCCCTTTCCCGTGAAGAACAGGTAGCGGGTGTCCAAGCCGGAGGTCCACATGTCAGCAACACCCCTCTTCTCCCGATTCGCAGCAGGGCGCAGCGGCCATCTTCAGCTCGGTGCGGGCTCCGCCGGGCTCGCCCGGCGCCTCGGAACTCGAGGCAAGCCGCTCGGGTTCAGGGCGGCGCGCAAGCGCGCGCACTCCCACGTGACGGTGGCGGCTAGTGCCCGTGTCGAGCTCGAACCACGCCGCGAGTTCTTGGCGGGTGGGGTAGACGCCCTTGGCTCGCAGAGTCCCGTCGACCACGAAGAGAGGGAGATGTTCGGCTCCCGGTCCCATTTCCGAGACGACCAGCGGGTTGGCTGTGAACGCCTCGGGTTGGCGGGCGAGGTTGAACCGCTCCACGCGGACTCCCTGCGACTTGAGGAAGGCCAGGTCGGCGGCGAGCTTGACCAGTTTGGAGTCGACGCTCGGGCCACAGACGCCCGTAGAGCAACACATGGCAGGGTCGAAGACTTGGAGGTGTTTCATCGGTTGGTTTCCTTGGCGGCGGGGGCGCACGCGGCAACGCTCGGGCGAGGCAGGGACGCAAGGTAGGAGGCAAGGACGTCGAGCGCTTCTCGTCGGATGCTGCAGACCATGTACTTGCCGTCCTTCTCGGCGTCGATCAGGCCGGCGATCCGCAGCTCCTTGAGGTGGAACGACACGGTGGAGCTGAACCCCTCGGACCCGGTGACGTGGCAGCACACCTCGCCGACCGTGGCGCCTTGGATCGGGTGCACGGCACCCGTGTCTTCGACGGCGACGGGACAGCACCGTTCGCACAGGAACTCCACGATGGCCTTGCGGGTCGGGTCCCCAAGGGCCTTGAACATCGCGACGATGTCGATTTCATCCACGCCGACACTATACCTCTACATCTCGATGAATGTCGATATGTTCGGGATTCGCCTCAATGATCGCGAGGCATGTGGACCTTTAACAGCTTGCGCGTGACGATGCGATCGACGCGGAAGTCTCCACCCGGAACGGGGTAGTTCCGGGTCGTGCCCGACTCCTGAAGCACGACGCCCGACACCAGGTCCACGTCGCGCGTCCCCGAGGACTCCATGGGAAAGTCGAACGTCGGGTTCTCGACCACGCGGAACGAGACGACGGCGACCTTCCGTTCGGCAAGGTCGAGGAGCGAATCGAGGCGCCAAGTCGTCCGGGCGTCGGGCACCGCGCCCAGCCGGGGCAGATCGTAGCTCCACTCCTGCCCGATCGGGACGGGCCCGGTGGGGAATCGAACGCCCAGAGAATCGAGCCGGCGAAGGCGTGTGGCCTGGGGCGAAGCGTCCTCGGTCTTCGGCCGGGTGAACCCGCCCCCGGGAAGGAGGAGCATCTCGCCGGTTTCGGGCGTCGTGCCCTTGGCGGGCGGAATCTTGTCCTGCCCGATCTGCGTGTACTGGAAGGTGCGCGTGAAAGACACCGTCGCTCCCACCGCTTCGACGCGAATCACCCGGTACTGCTCGACCCACACGTCGGATTCGTCGAACTCCTCGCCCAGGTTGCGGAGCTGTTCATGAAACTCGGTGGTCCACGAGTCTCCGACCCGCATCCGCAGCGCGAGTGTTTGGGGTGCTTGCGCGAGCGCGAGGGCGGCGAGGAGCACCATCTAGCTTCCGTCCGCGGGCTGCTCGCCAGGCTTGCGGTAACCCTGTTCGCGCGCGAGCCGCTCGCGACCCACCGGACTCTCCACCTGCGCCTTCCTGCGAGAAAGCTCCGCGCGCGAGGCTTCGGCCCGCCGCATTTCGGTGATCTGGCGGTTGGTCGATTCCCGCTGCTTGAAATAGGCTTCCCAAGGCTTGGCGCTGAGGGCGAGGCCGGCAGCGACGGCCACGGTCACGAGGGCGAGGTTCCAGATCGTGCGGCGTTTCATGGTTCTTGGACGACTTGGGTGAGAATCAGGTTGGTGTGGCCGGGGATGCCTGCGGGAACGCCGGCGGTGATCACCACCAAGTCCCCGTATTTTAGACGCCGCCGAAGCACGAATGCGTCGATGGACTTCTCGATGATCTCGTCGGTGGACTGGGGAAGCGGCACGCCGAGGGCTTCGACGCCCCACACCACTGCCATCTGAGTCAGCGTCTTGGCGTTCCACGTCGCGCACAGGATCGGGACCGGCGGTCGGAAGCGAGAGACGAGCCTCGCGGTCTGCCCACTTGTGGTCGTGGTCAGGATCGCGCGGGGCTTGAGCGTCACGGCGAGTTCGCGGACGGCTCGGGCGATGGCGTCCGTGCTGGCGGCTTTCTCCTTGGGGTCGTACCAGCCCGCGTGGAACATCCGTGTTTTGCACGTGCCTTCGGTCTTCTTCGCGATGCGCGCCATGACGCGAACCGCTTCAAGCGGGTACTCGCCGGTGGCGGTTTCTCCGCTGAGCATCAAGGCGTCCGTTCCATCGAGCACGGCGTTGGCCACGTCGGTCGCTTCGGCGCGCGTCGGGCGCGCGGCGTGCACCATGCTCTCGAGCATCTGGGTTGCGGTGATGACGGGCCGTCCGGCGCGCGTGCTCTGCTCGATGATCTGCTTCTGCGCGAGCGGCACGTCTTCGAGATCCATCTGCAAGCCGAGATCGCCACGCGCCACCATGACGAGGTCGCTGGCATCGAGTATCGCATCGAGATGTTGAAGGGCCGCGCGCGTTTCGATCTTCGCGCAAAGGCGGATCTCGGGATCGTAACGGTCCACCTCCTTGCGGAGCAGCCGCATATCGTCGCCGCTGTGGACGTACGAAAGCGCGATGAAGTCCGCCCCGCAGCCGCACCCTTCGCGGATGTCCTCGAGGTCCTTCGACGTGAGGGGAGGCACGGAAAAGACCTTGCCCACCAGCGTCACTCCCCGGCGGCTCTTGATGGTGCCTCCGCTGGCGACGCGCGCGTCGAAGCGTCCCTGACCACCCCTTTGGAGTCGAAGCTCGACCTCGCCGTCTCCCAGGAGGAGGCGATCCCCCGGGGCCATCTTGTCCAAGATTTCAGGCTGGACGATCGGGATCGCGGCGTCCCCAAGTCCAACCGTGAGGCTCTGCCCCGACTTGACGGCCATTTCGCCGTCCCGGATGGCGCCGATACGGAATTTGGGGCCCTGGAGGTCGACGAGGATCGCGATCGGGGCGATGTCCGGGCTCAGCTCCCGAATCCAGCCCACCCATCGGCGCCGCTGATCCCAATTGCCGTGGCTGCAGTTGATCCGCGCGACGTTCATGCCCGCCCGGATCAGCGCAGCAATCTTGCGCCGGCTGTCCACGGCGGGACCCAGCGTGCACACGATCTTGGTGCAACGCTTCACAAGGCCACACATCGGTGGAGTTCGGTCACACCTGTTGGGACGTCCCAACCTCCGCCCAAAGCGCTTCAAACTGTTCGACAAGCCGTTCGATGGCTGCAAATCCGCCCTGCCAGAACGTTTCGGACGTGAGGTCCACCCCCACCGTCGCCATCAGCTCCTGGGGCGATCGGGAGCCGCCGAGCCGCAGCAGGTCCACGTAACGGTTGGCAAACGCCTCTCCCTCCTCCTTGCCTCGTTGGTAGAGCGCCAGCACCAACAGTTCGCCGAACGAGTACGCGTAAACGTAGAACGGCACGGCGACGAAGTGGCTGACGTAGCTCCACCAGGTTCGGTGCTGTTCTCCAAGCGTGAGGCTGTCGCCGAACATCGCCTGAATTTCGGTCTGCCACAGCTCGGCGAACCGCTCTCCCGGGAGTTCTCCTTCGGCCCGGACGGTCTCGTGGCACTGTTGCTCGAACCGGAACATCGCGGCTTGGCGGAACACCGTCGCAAACACGCCCTCGATCTTGTCGGCGTAAAGCGCCAGCCGGTCCTGTGGCGTCGCCTTCGCGACCAACTTCTCGAAGACGAGCATCTCTCCGAACGTCGAAGCCAGTTCGGCCAGCGGCAGCGTTCCGTGGAAGTTCACGTACGATTGCTCGCGGCTGAGCGAGGCGTGGACGCCGTGGCCCAACTCGTGCGCCAGCGTCATCACATCGTCGAGTTTGTTGAGGTAGCTCAAGAACACCACAGGGTGCGTGTCCGGTGTGTTGTAAGAGCAGAAGGCCCCGCCGCGCTTGCCGGGTCGGGGCTCCGCGTCGATCCACTGCTTGTCCGCGAACTCCTTCGCGCTGGCTCCGAGCTGGGGGTGGAACTCGCCGAAGGATTGGGAGACGAGGTGGACGGCCTCGTCCCACGGAACCTCCCCCTCGGCTTCGAAAAGCGGGGCGTAGCGATCAATATGGGTGAGCTGGTCGAGCCCCAAGATCTGCCGTTTGACCTTGTAGTAGCGGGCCACCAGATTATAGTGATCCTTACACAACCGCATCACCAGGTCCACGGTGGGTTTGTCGAGCTCGTTGGCAAGGTGTCGCGAGTGTTCGGGATAGGGGTGGTCGCGCAGCCGGTCCTCGACCTTCTTGTCTTGGATCAGGTTGTTGTAGGTGAAGACGAGGACGCGCTGGAGATCCTCGAGGCCCTCGGTGAAACCGTCGGCCGCGGCCTGTCGGATGGCGCGGTCGGCGTCGCGCAACTTGTCGAGGATCTCTTCTTGCGAGAGCGTGGTTTGCTCCCCGCTCGTCGGGTTGCGGTAGGGATAGGGGTGGGTGCTGGTCACCTCTTCGAACAGGCGAACCCAGGCGCGGCACCCGGTGTTGGCGGTCTCCTCGAGGATGATCTCTTCCGCCTCGCTGAGCGAGTGGGGCGACAAGGCCCGCACGAGCTTGGTAAAGTGAACGTAGTTCGCCAGCCGTGGGTCTTCGAGGGCGCGTGTAATGGCCTCTTCGGGAGCTGCCTGGAGTTCCAGATGGAAGAACATCGTCTGGACGCTCAGCGCCGAACCCCGTTCCATCTGCTTCTGCATGAAGGCCCCGATCTCGGGGCTGGCGGCATCGCACGCATGCAGCAGCGAGGCGTAGTTCAGAGGCTTCGACGATTCGGCGGAGATGGACTCGACCTCCGTGAGCGCCGCCAGGAGCGTGGCTGCGTCGAGCTCGGCGCTGTCGATGCGCCCCCGATACGTCGCTTCAAACGCCTCCGCGCGCCGATCCAACGCGTCCCACGTGGCGACGATCTTCGGGTCGTCCATGCCGGAAAACAGCGCCGAGAGGTCCCACCGGACTTGCGGCGGACGGAGTGGGGTGGTCGAACTCATGCCTCGATTATGCTTTGCGCCGCCCCTTCTGCCCCAGGAACCTCGCGTCGAGGGACCATCGGCCCGGCCCGATCAACAGGAGCGCCACGGCCATGCAGCAAAGCACGAACGGAAATCCGAACTTGGCGACTTGCGAGCCGTTGCCGGCGGCGAAGGCCGGAAGCGTGTCGGGATGGCGCAGGTTGATGAAGGAAGCCACCGCCATCGTGCACCCGACCCCGAAGGCCGCCACCCGTGAAAGCAGGCCGACGAGGAGCCCCAGCCCGCCGAAGAACTCGCCGGCCACGGCGAAGTAGGCGAACAGTTGGGGAATCCCCTGCTTTTCGACCATCCCTTGGATCGTCGCCTCCAACCCCCGCCCGCCAAACGCACCCAGCAGCTTCTGCGATCCGAAGTAGAGCATCACGAGACCGAGTCCGATCCGCAGGAGAAGAAGCCCGGCGTCCGTTGTTTTGGCGGCGTTCATTGCAACAAGGTACGCCCGCCACCCCCTCCCGAGTGCCTCCCGGGTGCCACGCCCGCTAGACGGGCGTGCGGGGCATTCTAGCTCCCGTGTGCCACGCCCGCTGGACGGGCGTGCGGATACCCGCTAGCTCGGCGGTGCCAGGGCGTCGGCGGTCGGGTAGCTGCCCAGCACGATCGTCTCCAGGGCGAAGCCCTTCAACGCGGCAATCGCACGCTCGAGGTGCCCGTCGGTCCGATGGCCCTCGCAATCGCAGAAGAAGAGGTACTCGAACGATGCGCGCGGCGCCGGGCGCGATTCGATCATGAGCAGGTTGACCTCTTGGGCCACCAGCGCGCCGAGCGCGCGATACAACTCGCCGGGACGGTTTCGTAGATTGAACATCAGACTGGTCTTATCCGCACCGGTCCGTGCCGGCTCGTTGAATCCGACGACGAGGAAGCGCGTGCGGTTGTGTGGGTTGTCTTCGATGTGCTCCACCAGAATGGGGAGGCCCGCGGCCTCGGCGCCCATGCGGTTCACGATTGCGGCCCCCTCCGGATCTTTGAGCGCGTGCTGCGCGGCGCGCGAGGTGGGGACCGCGTCGACGATCTCCGCCGTCGGGACGTGCTGTTGGAGCCATCGCCGGCACTGCGCCGAAGGCTGCGGTCCGGCGTAGACGCGCCGGATCGCGTCCAGCGAATCGGCGATGCACGCGAGGTGGTGGTGGATCGGGAGGTACACCTCGGCGCAGATCTTGACGTTGGTGAGCGGAAAGGCGTCTAGGGTCTCGGGCACCACGCCCGCGATCGAATTCTCGATCGGAACCACGCCGTAGTTCGCCTGCCCGTGTTCGACCGCCAGGAAGACGTCGGTGATCGACTCCTCGAACCGGACGTCCGCCGACCTCCCGAACGTCTGCAGCGCCGCCAAGTGCGAGAACGTGCCCTCGGGACCCCAACATGCGGCGACGAGCGGGGTCTCGGCGGCTCGGGCCGCGCTGATCACCTCGCGGAAGATCCCCGTGAGGTGTCGCGTCTGCATCGGGCCCTGATTGAGCTTGGCCAGCCGTTCGAAGATGGCGCGCTCCCGCTCCGGGGTGAAGAAGGGCTTGCCGTCGCGCCCCTTGAGCCGCCCGATCTCCTGGGCAAGCTCGACGCGGCGGTTCAACAGCAGCACCAACTCCTCGTCCACCGCGTCGATATCGACGCGGACCGTATCCATCGAGCGCGGGGAGTCGTCCACAGCCGATTATCCCCATGCCAAGGGATCCCAAGTGCACGGTTTGCCGCGGCACGGCTAAAATGAACGAGGACTCCAACCACGTGGAAGAGTTTTTCCGTTACTTCTCAGGGCTCCGCGACATGAGGGTGCTCGACTTTGTCGACATCTTCCTGGTCACGTATCTGTTCTACCGACTCGCACTTCTCATCCGCGGGTCCCGCGCGTGGCGCATCCTTGGCGGCGTGGTGACGTTCGTGGTGATGCTGTTCATCAGCGACAGGCTGCAACTGGTCGCCCTGAATTGGCTCCTCGACAAAGCGACCCTGCTTGCGCCGGTCGCCCTGGTGATTCTGCTCCTGCCCGAGCTGAGGCAGGCGCTCGAGGGCTTCGGCAAGCTCGGCTTCTGGCCGCAGGCGCTGTCGGGTTCGGAAGGCCGGGTCGAGGCGCAAACGGTCGAGGAGCTCGTGGCGGCCGTCGTCGAGATGTCCTCGGCCCACACCGGCGCCCTGATCGTGATCGAGCGCGCGGCCAAGCTCGAGGAGGTCGTCCACAACGGGGTCCAGGTCGATGCCAAGGTCACCGCTCCGCTGCTGGGGTCCATCTTTTACGAAGGCAATCCCCTCCACGACGGCGCCGTCGTGATCCGGGGCGACAAGATCCTCGCGGCGGCGTGTCGACTCCCCCTCAGCGAAAGCCAGAAGCTCGACAACACGCTGCACATGCGGCACCGCGCGGGCGTGGGGGTCACCGAAGCGCACGACTGCGTCGTCGTGATCGTGAGCGAGGAGCGGGGCACCATCCGCGTGGCCCACGACGGCCAGTTGAGGAAGATGGCCACCCACACGGATTTGCGCGAGTTCCTCAACGAGCATCTGCGGGGCACGCCCAACGAAACCAAGAACCCACTGCCGCGCCGCAAAGCCAAGGGGACGGCACCATGAGGGACCTTGCCCGACGGCTGCCCATCCTCCTCGTTTCCTTCCTGCTCGCGACCGGACTGTGGCTTTACGTGCGCGCGCAGAACGCTTTGGTGGTGCAGCAGACTTTCCCCATCAAACTGCAGGCGGCCAACCTCGATCCCAGCCTGATCGTCACACGGATGTCGGCGACGATCAACGTGGAGGTGGAGGGGAAGGACCAGGAGCTGCGCCAGATCGACGAACAGGTGCTGAGCCGGGCGAGCGCCCTTGTCGACTTTTCCAATGCGACGGCCGGACCCGGCACTTACCGGGTCACCATCACCCCTCCCCCCGGTTCGATGCTGACGTGGAGGCCGAAGGACGACGGCCAGGTTCTCGTCTATCTCGATCGCCGAATCCGAAGGTCCTTCGAGGTGAAGGTCGCCAAGCAGGGCCTGGCGCCGGACGGCCTCCAGGTCGGCGACGTGCTGCTCGACCCGTCGATGGTGATGCTGGACGGGCCCGAGTCCCAGATCAACGAGGTCGGCGAGGTGCGCGCCACGCTGGATGTCGCGAACGTGCGTCCCGGGGAGACCTACGAATCGAAAGTCGAGATTTTCGGCAAGGACCAGGGGCCGCTTCCCTTGGTGACCAGTGAGCCGAGCAGCGTCACCTTGAGGCCCGTGGTCGCCTCCGCGCCGCCGAACCGCAACGTCTTGATCGAGCCCAACTGGTCGGGGCAGCTCCCCTTCGGCATCGACTTCGTGAGCTACTCGGTGACGCCTAACCAGGTTCAGGTGGAGGGCGATCGAGAGGTGCTCGTGGACATGCAAGCCCTCCGAACCGCACCGATCGATCTTTCGGCGATGAGCGAGACGAAGACGCTCACCGTGCCGCTCGTCGTGCCGAACGGGGCGCAGGTCATCGATACCCGCGGGGCCGTGGTCGCGCGGCCGACCGTGCGCGTGCGGGTCGAAGTCCGCCCCATCTTGCCGCCAGCCACGGGGAGCCCACCGCCTTCCGGACGTCCATGATCGAGATCCGACCGATCGTTTCCGACGAGGCAAGGCCCTTTCTCGAGCTCCTGTGCGAGGTCTTCGAGCTCGATGCCTCCCGCGCGGAGGGAATCTTCTTCGGCGAGCCCTTCTTCGACTTGGACCGCAAATGGGCGCTGTTCGAGGCGGGTGTTCCGATCTCGATCCTCACGACGGTGCCGCTTCAATTCGGATGGGGCCGAGCGTTCGGCATCGCCGGCGTCGCCACGCGGCCCGATCGCAGGGGAAAGGGCTATGCCGGCCAACTGCTCGACGCCGTGTTCGCGCGGTCCGAGCGCGAGGGAGAGGGTGCGGCCCTCCTGTTCGCCCGCCTACCCGAACTGTACGAGCGAGCCGGATTTCGCACCGTGGACGAGGTCGTTCGATTGCCTGTGCCGCTTGGAACCGAAGCGGTGGATCCCGACGTGCTCACCTTCGAGGAAGTGGAGGCGCGCTACTCCGCGTGGGCCGAGCGCGACCCCGCACGCCTTCGTCGCGACGCGCGTCGCTGGCGGTATTGGCGCTGGACGCTTCGGATGTGCACGGCCCTTGCCGACGGGTATCTGTGCCTGGAGGGCAACACGCTGCGCGAGGCCGTCTTCGAGAACCCTCCCGACGTCTGGCCGTTTTCTGGCGGGGTCGAGTGGTTCGGGTTGCGTTCGATGGCCGAGGGCTTGGGCATCGAGGGGGAGGGCAAGCACGAATTGTTTCTGATGGCCCGCAACGTGCCCGTGCGCCCACAGATGTTCCTTACCGATCAGTTCTGATTCGTTCGTGGGTGCCCGTATTGGCACCGGGTTTTCCTCCTGTCCGCCGGCCGCGAGACACTCCTTGCCGACCATTGAAGCAGGAGTCTTGCGAATGAAGTGCACCCGATGTGGATCGAACCTGAACGCCGGCGCGCCGTTTTGCGTGCAGTGCGGCACCATGGCGGGCGGTCCCCGCACCGCGATGGGCCCTTCCGCGGCCATGGCGATGCCCGCCCCCTACGTGGGCGGTCCGGTCGGTGTGCGAACGGGACGCCGGGGAGGGGCCGTGGCGGCGATCTGGATCGTCGGCGCGCTCGCTCTGGTCTTCGCCGCGGGCGCGGGTCTTCAGTCGGCGGGGCTGCTGCAACCGCTGGGCAACGCCGGGCTGGGAGTGGCGCCCGCGAACCGGCCCGTTGCCCCCTCGATGACGCAGACGGGCGCATCGGGTGGCGATGCGCTGAGTGCCGCGGGCGCCGCGCTCCCAGACGGGCCGCTCCGTCTCGCGGCGGGCACGGACCCGAGCGATCTGCTCCAAACCGAGGGCGGAGGATCGGTGCCTCCGGTCTTCGAGGCACAAGGCGCTTCGGGGCCCCCGATGCTTCAAGCCCAGGGTTCGGGCGGCCCTCCCATGCTCTCGCAAGACCAGCCGGGCATGCCCGAGACGATCCGCAACTACCTGGAGCACGTGCGTCGATGCGAGAACCAGCGGATGCAGATGGCCGCCTCGCAGGTGGCGGAAGCGGTGGGCATGCTGACCGACCTCCAGAGCGGCGCAAACCTCCAAGGGCTGTTCGACGAAGACGGGCCGCAGGTCGAGAACACGCCCCCGCCGACGCGCCGGGTGACCGACCGCGCAGGCGCCATGCGCGGCACGTGGGAGTCGCTGGTGCGGACGTTCAACTCGGTGCAACCGCCCGCAGAGTGCGCCGCGATCCGTTCCTATTACGACCAGGTGATCCGCGAGACCGCGATCATGATCTCGGAGATCACCAACGCCGTGAACCAGGCGGCCAACGATCGCCAACGGGCGTTGCAGGCGCTCATGTCGCTGCAGGGCCGAAGCAGTTCGAGAATCGACCGCCCGGCGCGGGAGACCGACGCCCTGGTGCAGTCGCTGTGCGACAAATACCAGACGCGCAAGTGGTTCGACATCACCGCCGACGTCGGCGGCGGCCTCCTGAGCAAGGGCTTCTAGTTCGTATGGGAGTGCGCGCGCTTGCGCGACGCCCTGACTCCAGCATGGGAGTGCGCGCGCTTGCGCGACGCCCTGACTCCAGCATGGGAGTGCGCGCGCTTGCGCGACGCCCTGACTCCGCCGAACTTGTTCGGCGCCCCGCGCCTTCCCAAACAGCTACTTCAGGGCTTCGGCGTCGGTCGTGCGCTCCCACGGGAACGATGGGTTGCCGAAGTGGCCGTTCCTTGCCGTGGGCTGGTAGATCGGCCGCCTGAGGTCGAGGTGTTCGATGATCCCCTTGGGGGACATGTCGAACGTGTCCTTGACCTTGCACGCGATCGTCTCGTGCGAGACCTTCTCGGTGCCGAACGTGTCGATGTTCAGCGAAACCGGCTGCACGACGCCGATGGCGTACGCCAAACCGATCTGGACGCGGTCCGCCAATCCCGCGGCCACCACGCACTTGGCGATGTGGCGCGCCATGTACGCGGCGCTTCGGTCGACCTTCGTCGGATCCTTGCCGCTGAACGCGCCTCCCCCGTGGGGACACATGCCGCCATAGGTGTCGACGATGATCTTGCGTCCGGTCAAACCCGTGTCCGCCTGAGGCCCGCCGATCGTGAAGATTCCCGTGGGGTTGATGTGGAACGTGATCTCGCCCTGCACGTAGTCGCGGTACTCGCCCAGCACCGGGTCGATGATGTGCTCCCGCACGATGTGGCACACCGCGTCGTGGGAGAGCGAGGGCGAGTGCTGCGCCGAAACGACGACGGTTTCGATGTGCTTGGGCGCCGTGCCGTCGTACGCGACGGAGACCTGGCTCTTCACGTCGGGACGAAGCCCGAGCGACGGGTGTTTGCGCCGGACGCTCGCGGCGCGGCGGGTCAGGGCGTGGGCGATCGAGATGGGCAGCGGCATCATGTCCGGCGTCTCGTTGGTCGCCATGCCGAACATCATGCCTTGGTCGCCCGCGCCGCCCGTGTCGACGCCGACCGCGATGTCCGGCGACTGCTCTTGGATGGCGACCATTACCCCGCACGTGTCCCCGTCGAACCCGAGTTCGGTGTCCGTGTAGCCCACTTCGCGCACAGTGTTGCGGACGATCCTCGCGACGTCCACATACCCGTCCACGGTCACCTCGCCCGCGACGACGGCAAGTCCTCGCGTGAGGAGCGTCTCGATCGCGACCCGCGCGTTGGGGTCCTGGCGAAGGCAATCGTCCAGCAGCGCGTCCGATATCTGGTCCGCAAGCTTGTCCGGGTGCCCTTCGCTGACGCTCTCCGAGGTGAAAATGCTCAAGTCTTTCATGCTTCCAGTCGGCAAGGGTACCTTGAATGCGGCCTCCCTTGGGGGCGCGGCGGAGAACACCTCTAGAGGTGCCACGCCCGCTCGCCGGCGTGCCGGGGCTCTCCGGTTGTGACAGTGATGGCACGCCCGTCCAGCGGGCATGGCACCTACGGGGCGCCATCAAAGCGCGTCTGAATCGGCGCACTCCCGCAGGAGGTTTGCCACCCGCTTGCGGATGGCGTCTCGAATCGGGCGCACGGTCTCCAGGTCCAAGCCCTTCGGGTCGTCGAGGCCCCAATCCTCCGTGACGAGGAACTTGGCCGGGCACGCCTCGGCATCGACGCCGCATCCCATGCTCACCACCCGGTCGGCGCGATCGACCATCTCTTGGGTGAGCTGCTTCGGGAAGTGGCCGGTGAGCGGCACTCCGACTTCGGCCATCGCCTCGGCCACAACGGGGTTGATCTCACCTCCCCCCATCGTGCCTGCCGATTCTGCGCGTGCGTCGACTCCGCGCTCCTTGGCCGCGTGGTTGAAGAACGCTTCGGCCATCTGCGAACGGCCTGCGTTGTGGACACAAACAAAAAGGACCTTCAACTGTGTTTGCCTTGGTCGAGGTGGAGCATCGTGCCGATCAGCGTCTTCTCGGCCGTTCCCTGATCGCCGCTTTGGATCGCCCGCAACGCTTGGGTGACCTCTTGCGCTTCGGCGGTGCGGCCCTCCTGCAGCAGTAGGGCCTGGGTCTTCTGGAGCTCCGCGACCGCGGCCTGCGGACTGAGCTGCTGCGTCTTGAGTCCCATGATCGTCTTCTCGACCGCCCGGGAGGCCAACAGCACGTCGGCGGCCTGCCGGACGCGGGGGTCCTGCGGGGCCGAGAAGCGCGCCGTGTCGGAGGTGAACTCGAGCACGAAATCGAGATCCACGACCTCGTTCTTGCCCGTGACCATGTCGTCGTACGTCAGCCGCCCCGAAGCCACGCGGTAGTGCCCGAGCGGGTGGTTTTGAAACTCAAGGTCGATTACCTGCTGAAGGTGCGCGCCCCTTTCGAGATCGGCGAGCTCGATCGTCAGCTCGCGGTCCCCGGGGGCACCCATCTGGGCGTGCGCGCCCCGCAGCGTGACCCATCGCGCCAGCTTCAACTCGAGCTTGAGGTTGCGCGCGACGGCCGTCATCATCTTGTCCAGCTCCGTTCGGAAGACCTCCGGGATCAGCTCCGGGCTCTGGATGTAGTAGTAGTTCCCGCCCGCCTTCTTCGCCATGCTGGCCAGCAGCTCTTCGTTGTAGTCGGGCCCGAAGCCGAGGAACGTGATCGTCACGCCGCGCGCCTTGATGTCGCCCGCCGCCGACACAAGCGCGTGGAAATCCTTCACGCCCGTCGTGGGATCGCCGTCCGAGAACACAACCAGGCGCGTGCTGCGGCCGGGCTCTCCCACCTGGGCGACCTGCGCCGCGCCCAGCATGATCCCGCCGTGCAGGTCGGTGGTGTTGCCGGCCATCAGGCGTTGAATGCCGTCCTTGATGGGTTGCTTGTTCGTCACCCGCTGCGGCGGCATCAGCACGTCCACCACCTCTTCGAAGGTCACGATGCTGAGGATATCGTTCGGCGAGAGCAGGTCCACCACGTGGCAGCACGCCTGCTTCACGTACTCTAGCGGCGGCCCCTCCATGGAGCCCGAGCGGTCGATGACGAGACACAGGTTCAAAGCGGTGCGCGAGCCGCCTCCCATGCCGGGCATGGCCTCTCCGGCCCCGTGGAACTCGAGCAGGAACTGTTCGCGTGCAGGCCCGTTCGCCATCGATGCGGTGCGGCCGGGAACGACTTCGGCGGTCAGTCCGCGCAGCGAGCCCATCGCGGCGGTTCGGTTCGGATCGCTCATCGCACCCATCGCCTGGGTGCGCATCGGATCGTCCCCCGGCCCCGGGGTCATCTGGGTCTTGTTGGGATCGATGCGCTGTGTCTGGTCCATGGGTTTGTCCTGCGTCATTCGACGCGGAAGGCGGTCACTCCTATCTTGACGATGTCACCGGGGCGGATCGTTGTGCTCTGCACGCGCTGATCGTTCACGAACGTGCCGTTGGTGCTGTTCAAATCCGTCACCACGAGCCCACCGGAGGCGGGCGCGAAGGTCGCGTGGCGGCGCGACGCCGACCCGTCGAATCCCAGGGTGATGCCGGGCGCCTCGCGGCCGACTTCCACGAGGCCGCGCACGTCGAACCGCTGGCCGGTGAGCGGGCCCGAGACCGCCACCAAGCCGGGGGCGGCGGCCGCGGCGGGAGGTTGGGGCGCGATCGGCGCGGGCGAGGAGGGGGTGCCCGGGTAAGGCTGGCCGCGGTACACCTCCGCCACCTTTTGCGGGATCGAACCCAGCTTCATCAGGAACTCGAGATGGTGGTTGCCGATCCGAATCTGGGCCTGGTGCGACAGGATCGCCTCCTGGATGGGCTGCCCGTTGAGGAACGTGCCAGCGGGAGAACCTCCGTCGACCAGCACGTAGTTCGTTCCCCGCTTCATGATGCAGGCGTGCATCGGGGCGACGGTCATGTCGCCGAACAACGGGACCTGCGCGGTCTCGCTGCGGCCGAGGAAGACTTGCGGCGAATCCACGACCCACTCCTTCCCCTCGTTGCGCCCGAGCCGCAGCCGCACCCACGCCTGCCTCGAGATGCGCTCCACGATGCCGATGAACAGCCCGATGCCCGCCCCCACGGTGAGCGCCATGACGGCGCGCGAGGCGATGCCCACCTCGCCGGTCACCTGGCCGCGCACCGCGAGGATCGAGGCGCTGAGCATGCTCCCGATCAGGTCGAACACCGCGCCGCTGAGCGCGCCGCCCAAGGCCCCGCCGATCGCGCCCTGCAGGGCGCGCCGCCAGTTGAGGCTGCTCGCGCCGATCGCCGCTCCCAGGCACGCGGCCATCGGCGTGATGCCGGCGATGCGGGCGACGATCTCGGTGACGGAGAGCCCCATCTCAGGAACGGCGCCGCTTCCACCAAGGATCGCGTCGCGGATCGAACCCCCGATCCCGTAGCCGAGCATCCCGCCCACCGCGCCGAGAATCCCACCCACCAGCGCCCCGCGCAATAAGTGCACGCGGCTGCCTTGGAGCCAGCCGTTGAGGCCGCCCACGGCCAACCCGATCGCCGCGCTGAGAGTGAGGATGAGCCGAACCTCGAACGCGCTCCACGCCGTGCCGACCCCGAGCGCGGGGGCGGTCGGTTCGATCAAAGCCCAAGCCGCGATGCCGGCCAGACCTCCGACGAAGGCGCGAAGCAGCAGAATCCCCATAGCTATCCCTCGTATCGGAACCGCACGGCGCCGAACTGAACGTCGTCGCCGTGTTTGAGCGCGACTTCGGCATCGACCTTCGCGCCGTTCACGAACGTCCCGTTCGTGCTCCCCAGATCTCGGACGGTCACCGACTCGCCGTCCCGCACGATTTCGGCGTGGCGCCTCGAGACGGTGCTTTCACCCACCAGCGCGATCGGAAGACCCTCCTCGCGGCCCACGACCGAGAGCCCCTCGGGGATCTCGTGCAGTCGCCCGTCGGCGCCGACGAGTTGGGGTTGGCCGGTCGCGGGGGCGGGCGCGGCCGCCGGCACCGCGACGGCGGGGTCGGGTGGAGAGTCGCCGAGGAGGATCTGTTGCGGCGGTTCCGGGGCGCGGGGCATCGGCGGCGCGGCGTCGTCCGGCTCCGGAGCCGGCGGCTCGGGCAGGTCGACCCCCAGCTTCCCGAGGCGGTCTTTGACCGCGTCGGGGTTCTTCCGCATGAACTGCAACAGGTAGTAGCCGGCGGCGACCACCGCGGTCAGCACCACGAGGTACACGATTGCCGAACCGAAGGGGTTGGGCTGCGGCGTCGCGGGGGTTTGCGCCGGCGCCTGGCCGGCTGGCTTTTGCGCGGGGGCGTCCTGCCCGACGACCTCCACGGGCTCGGGGAGCGAGGCGACGATGGTGGGGGTCGGCTTGTCGCGTTTGAGCGCGATGTCGACGGTCTGCTTCAGGGGGTCCGCCGGGCGTCCTTCGGTGTTGTAGCGCACCGTCACGACAATGGGACCCGGTTCGAGGGCGGCGAAGGTGAGGACGCCCTTGGTGGAGGGATCGAGGACGCGCTCGAGCTTGCGTTTGCCGTCCGAAACCGTCACGTTGGCGGCGGCGACGGGTTTGCCCTCGTGCTCGACGCGCACTTCCAGCCGGCCGATGCGCTTGAACTCCGCGGGCGCCACCTCCCAAAACCCCTTGATCTCGGAGATGGGTTTCGCGGCGAGGTTCCCCGTGCCCGCATCGAGGATGAACAGACGGTCCTCGGGGCCGAAGGCGGGAAGCTTGTACTCGAACGATTGGCCGTCGAGCCTCTCGGGCGAGACGGGCGGGCTTTCCGGCAGGCCGGGACCGGCCCAGACTTCGCGCAACCCGGCGGTGGGGAATACCAGCCGCACTTTCATCTGGCCAGGCGCGAGGGCGGCGAGGGCCGCCACGAGAACGATCAGGCTCAGTCGGTATCGCACGCTGCCACGATTTTAGCCCGGACTTTAGGCAGTGCGTCCGCCGCTTCGCCTGCGAGGAACCCGATCGGCCCCGTCTCGGCGGCGCACAGATCGCCCGCAAGGCCGTGCCAGTAGGACGCGCAGGCAGCCGCGTCCTCGGGAGAAAGCTCCTGCGCCAGGAGGGTGCCGACCACGCCGGAGAGCACGTCGCCCATGCCGGCCGCGGCCATGCCCGAATTGCCGGTTCGGTTGACCAAGAGGGGCCTGCCGGAGGTGGAGATCACGGAGTGGGCGCCCTTCAGCACCACCGTGCCGCCGAGGCGTTGCGCGGCCGACCTCGCGGCGCCGAAGCGATCCGCCTGCACGGTGGCGATGTCGGAGCCCAGCAACCGCGCCATTTCGCCCGGGTGGGGCGTGAGCACGAAGGGACTGGTCGGAAGCGGGCATCCAAGTGCGATCGCGTTGAGGGCGTCCCCGTCGACACAGAGGGGCGTGCGCCAATTCGGGAGGAGCGCCTGGAGGAAGGACGCGACCTGTCCGTCTTGGGAGAGCCCGGGTCCGATCACCAGCGAGTCCCAGCGCTCCTCGGTAAGAAGGGCCGCGGCGGCGGCTTCGGCAATGGCGCCTCCCGATTCCGGGAGGGGCACGAGTACCGCCTCCGGTACGTGAGCGGCGATGGCGTCGCAAACCGCGGGGATCGAAGCGACCCCGACGTAGCCGGCGCCGGATCTCAACGCGGCCCGCGCCGCGAGCACGGCCGCTCCCGGCATGCGCGTACTCCCCGCCACGACCAGCACGGCGCCGTTGTGCCCCTTGTGGCTGCCCTTGAGCCGCTCGGGCAACCGCTCGCCCACCCAGGTGGCGTCGAGCAGGCGGGCGTCGGTGGGCTGCGCAAGCAACTGGGGCGGAAACAGGATTTCGGCGACCGACCAGTAGCCGCACTTCTCCAACCCGACGCTCTGAAAGAGGAACGGTTTGGCGAGCCCGAAGGTGACCGTCCGTAAAGCCCATACCGCGTCGCCCAGTTCGGCGCCGGTGTCGCACTCGATGCCGCTCGGCACGTCCACGGCGATCGCCGGGGTTTCGCTTGCGTTGATGGCTTCGATCACCTCGAGGACCGGGCCGTGAACCTCGCCCGTCGCGCCGATGCCGAGCAGCGCGTCGACGACGAGGTCGAATTCGCCAAGCGACCGGAGGCGTTGCGTCCAATGCGGGTCCCCGTGGAAAACGCAAGGGATGCCGGCCCGCTGGGCGAGCACCCTTTGCTCGTCGGCTTCACCCCTGAGTTCGCCCGGTTTCGCGGCGACGAGGCACTCGACCTCGTACCCGTGATCGAGGGCGAGTCGAGCGGCGACGAAGCCGTCGCCCCCGTTGTTGCCCTTGCCGCACGCCACCAGAAGCCGGCCGCCGTCGGGCAGGATCTCGGCGAGAGCGTCGAACACCGCGCCGCCCGCGGACTCCATCAGCTCGCGTTGGCCCACGCCGAACTCGGCGGTCGAGCGGCGATCGATCTCGCGGCTGCGCTCGGCATCGGCGATCCACACGCTCATGCGTCGTCTCCGAGGGGCGTTTGGGGCGGCCTCGCCGTCAGCCGCACGACCCCCTGCACGCGGATCGCGCCGCCGCACCCCGCGTGGACGTACCGCCCCTTCCGGGGCAGCCGCCGCGACCTTGTGATGACGGCCTTGCACTTCGCGCACGCGTACGTCACCTGCTGGCGGCGCTGGTTGCGTTTGGTTTCCGGGTAGCGGTGGTACACCTCGGGCTCGGCGCCCAGATCGCGCATGGCCTTCCGCCAAGCCTCCCCATGCCCCGCCGCCTTCCGCCCGTGACGGGAGATCGCGAGCAGATGCGCGAACTCGTGGACCAGCGTGCTCCGCAAGCGCGCTTCGTCAGTGAGCAGCAATCGCGAGAGTCCAATAACCCCCTTCGTGTAATACGCGGCCCCGGCGGTCACACGAAGGTTCTTCCACTCGATGCGAGGTGAGTACCCGAGCGGGTGCACCGCACAAAGCTCCGCAAGAAGCACCTCCGCAGTAAGTTCCAAATCAAGCACGCACCCTCACCCCGACAAACGATAAACGATCAACGACAAACGACTCAAAAAATTCCGCTCTTCCCGAGCATCCCGCCCCCCACGTCCCCTTTCACGTCGAACCACTTCCTCGTGTTGTACTTGTTGCAGATCTCCTGAACGAGGGAATCGGTTTCGATCGCGGGTTGGTCGATGCGCTCCTTGCTCCGCCCGCGCATGCGCATGAGGCTCGCAAGAGCGGTCTGCGGGTTGGCCGTGGAGCCTTGGACCAAGCCCATGATGTCCGTCATCATCAGGCCCGTTTCCCGCACCACCTGATCGTACTCGTTGCGGATGGGCACGCACTCCGCCGGCGGGGGCACGGAGTTGAAGAACTGGGTGAGTTCGGCCCATGCGCGGCTGTGTTTCTGGGCGTCTTCGGTGGTGCGCTTGACGCTGGGCGGATCTTGTTCGGGGTAGGTCGGGGCGTCGGGATCCAGGAGGTCTCCCAGATTGGTGAGGGGGTCCCCGCCTTGGAGGAGGGTGAGCGAGACCATGAGCTCGGCCATCTGGTCTTCCGCGAGGCGCATGCGCTTCTCTTCAGTGCGTCGCAGGTGCTCGAGCCAGTCCCGAATCTCGGGCGGCATCACGATGCGTTCGCCGGGCTTGTTGAGGGCGGGCGGAGGAGTCGTGCCTTCGGTGCGAAGGATCGCGGGAGCTTGGACGCTGCCTTGCGCTTCGAGCGTCGGTGCCTCGGGTGTGGACGCGCCGATTCGGAGTGCGCCCGAGGCGCGGAGCCCGATGTACGCCGCGGCCAGAGAGCCGACGATCGCGAGCGCGGCGATCCACCGCATCGAGCGCTTCTGGCGCGCCGCTTCGGCTCCGAAGGAGGGCGCCCCGCCGCCGGACGGGGGTGGGCTGTTCGAGGCAGGGGCACCCAGCGCGCCTCCGCAGTGC
Source organism: Fimbriimonadaceae bacterium (assembly GCA_023957775.1). Lineage (NCBI taxonomy): Bacteria > Bacillati > Armatimonadota > Fimbriimonadia > Fimbriimonadales > Fimbriimonadaceae > Fimbriimonadaceae bacterium. The sequence continues at coordinate 120,080 of JAMLGR010000007.1, forward strand.
ATGCAGAACCGCCCCTGTCCGTTGACCGCCTGTCCGCAGTGGGGGCAAACCATCCGTTACAACTTTAGACGACGCCGCCCGATTCCCGATTCCCGATTCCCGATTCCCGATTCCCGGTTCCCGATTCCCGGCTCCCGTAAATAAGCCAGCTTTCGACCCAGGACCTGGGAATCCCGCACGAACACGTTGGGGATTTCGAACGTCTGTGGGACAAAGACTTCAAGACCGGCGCTGTCGATCCTGCAGAGCCAAGGAGGTCGAAACGAGATGAACGGGCATCCGCTGTTTGAATTCTTTCGAGAGGCGCTTCACGCGTCCCTCACCCGGTTGGGCGAGGTGGACGACCACCGCGTCGAGGAGTACCTGGCCGAGATGCTCGCCTCGTTTGTGCACCACGACCGGATCTACGCGATCCGCGACGCCGAAGGTCGTCGCATCCAGTCCGTGGCCGAGATGATGGTCGAGGGCGACGTCCGCCTCAACGCCGACTCGTTCGATCGCGAGCGCGAGGTGCACCGCCACATCGGTGACTTCGTGCTGTTCTGGTCCGGGATGTTCCCCGAGTTCCTGACGCAGTTGAAGCGGCCCGGCGGCAAGGACTCGCTGTTGGACCTGGTGTCCCAGGGCCGCGAGAGCTACCACATCGTGAGCACGTTCGAGCACGACCCCTACGGCAAGGACGCGCCGACGTTCAAGAAGCTGAGCGAGGGGTTCGACATGTACCAGCGCAGCCTCATCCTCGTGCGTGCCTCGCTCGATGGCCTCGAAGGCCCTTGGGGTGCGGGTTTTGAGGCGTGAGGCGTGAGGCGCAAAGCGTGAGGCGTGAGGCGTGAGGCGTAAAGCGTGAGGCGTGAGGCGTGAGGCGTAAAGCGTAGAGTGTAAACCTGGGAGTGCGCGCGCTTGCGCGGCGCCCTGCATTCGCCGGGCTTGCCCGGCCCTAGGTAGTGGCGCGGGCATCCTGCCCGCCGCAAGCCCGAGCCCCCCACACTACGGCACGCGCACGAGGTACACGACGAACCCGAGCGTGTTGCGGCCCCAGATCTCGTAAGCCTCGATCCACTCGCGGCGGAACTCGAGTTTTTCCTGCGCCTGGCGATCGCGGGGTCGTTCGCGCGCGGCCTTTTCGGCCGCGGCCTGGTGCGCGTACTCGAACGCGTCCCACTCGGCGTCCGTGCTCGACCACGACGTAACGAGCTGGAGGCCCTTTTTGAGCACGGTCTCCACGTTGCTGGCGTGGGTCATGGAGTCCGGAGGAAAGCCTTTGAGGAGGCGGCGGTACTCGGCGGGCGCGCGGCGCTTCATCGCGGCCTCGCCGACCAGCAGCAGCCCTCCGGGCTTCACGCGCCGGGCGAGGCCTTCCAGGGCGAGTCCAAAGGCGTCCGCGCCCATGCCGAACGCGTGGGTGGAGCCGATGCAGAGGGCCGCGTCGAATCCCGAGCCCGGGTAGGTGGCCGCATCGCCGTCGAACCACTCGATGGGCGCGTCTTGGAAGCGGGTGGCCGAAGCCGAGCGCGCCTTCTGGATCGCCTCTCGCGAGCGGTCGATGCCGACGCCGAGGATTCCGTACCGCTCGGCGAGACGCATGAGCATCTCGCCGGTTCCGCAACCGGCGTCGAGGACCCGGCTGCCGCGCTGGAGGTCCAGCCGCCGGGCCATCGCCTCGAATCGTTCTTCGCTGATCGGGGAGTTCCAAAGCATGAGGTGTTTCCGGGTGCGGTACAACGGGGTGGGAGTGGATCGGTGCTGGTGTGCCGCCTGGTCTTCAAAACCAGTGTGACGTGTAACGCGTCTGGTGGGTTCGATTCCCACACATTCCCGCCAACCGGTTCCTATGCACCGGGCTAGTCGCCGGCGATGCTGCCGAGGCGTTCGAGCACAAAGGCAACTCTGCTTTGACTGGCCTCGTCGATGTCGAGGTGCGCTGCGACCCCCTCTTCAAACGCTCTCAACCCTTGAAGATATCGGATCCTCTCGGCGAGGTATGCCTTCAGCCCAGGACGAGACCGAGCCACCTCGTAGACAACTGCTTGCCTGCCGTCGACGACAGTCACGACGTCCTCGAAATCTCGACTCGCCACCAGATCTCGGTGTCCCTCTCGATGGGGCGAGTCGAACGCGGCGAGCTTGGTTGCCAGGAAATAGGGCGCCGTGATCACGCGGCCCGAAACACCTTCCCCAAGGTCCATTTCCACCGCTTCGGCGAGCGCCTCCGAGTACCAGGGATTGCCGAATCCGAGAACCTCCTCTGATGTCGGCATCACATCCAAGAGGTGGTCGCCGTGTCGGAATCTGCAGATTGGACCCTCCATTACGTTCTGGAAGCCCAGTTCGCGCAGACGCTCCTCAAGGGAGTCGTACTCTCGTTTGGTGGCCAGCTCGACAACAACATCGACGTCTTGCGTCGGACGAGGCTCGCGGGCCGCCGGGTCGGTCACCAGGAGGCCCACCACCGCGCCGCCGAGGAAGGCCACCTCATCGCGAAGGTCGCCCAGAAGGTGGGCAACGGCGCGAACCATCTCGACCGGCGGAAGGGCACGCCTCACGGCTGTCGCAACCGCTTGCGCAACTCCTCGGCCGCAAGTCCCGCCTCGCGTGCGCGTCCGGCGCGAAGGGCGTCTGTCAGGGCGAGGAGTTCGTAGAGTTTTGGGTCTCCTTCGACGGCTCGAGGAACGCTCGGGTGAAGCGGAAGGAGTGCGATGCCTCGAACACTCCCCTCGGGATGCGGCCACACGGGGGCAGGCTCATCCGAGGAAGCGAGCAATGCAGACAGTGGCGGCGCAGCCCACGCTGTTGCAACGCCGCGGGTTATGCCTCCCATTTCGGCTGGCATGAAGTAGCGCACGCCGTGAAGGAGCGCCTCCTCAAGTGCGCTGACGTTGATGGCGCGCCTGTTCTTGTCGTACAGACGTGAGGCAGCACCCCGCTTGAGAGCGCCGTGAACCGATCGAGAACTCACGCCCAGCAAGTCGGCGATGCGCATCTGCCCGAGTTCCGGACTCGCGAGCACGTAGATCTTTAGCAACACAACAAGGTCGAGGGGTCTGAGCACAACCATCTATTTACCATTTCGAAATAGTAAATAGCGACACTTGCGGGAGCCGGGATGGAATGAACGCTCGAGAGTCGGCAGCTTGCTTGGCGTATCGCCCGGCTCGATCTGAGATTCGCCTTTCCATGGTGTCGTTCCCTTGAGCATGGAACCCTGAGTTGGTCTTGCTAAAGGCACCGCATACTACGGGGCAAGAAGTGAGCTTCTATGAAGCGCTCCACATTGAAGGGGCGAATACTGGGCAAAACGTTGGTACATTGGGTGCGCATCCATGCGGCTTGGTGCGGGCTGGTGCGGGTCATTTGAACCTGTTGAGCCTATTCTGAGCCTCCAAAAGAGCACCCCACACATTCCCGCCAACCGGTTCAAAAGAGGTGCCCATCAGCGTGGAGCTTGAGGGCCAACTGGACTCGGTTCTTGCAATCGAAGCCTCGAAGAAGCCGCCCCACGTACAGCTTGATAGTGGGTTCGCTTAGCCCCAACGTCTCCGCGATTTCCTTGTTGGGCATGCCTTTGGCAATGCAATGCGCGACATTCCGCTCGCTCAGCGACATCTTCGCGAGCTGTCGGATGATGGTGTCGTCGCGGATATTGGACACCGCAGGCGGCCTGTCCGACCCGTTCTGTCCACCGCCTGTGCCGCCCAGCCCACGGATGGCATCGAGGAGTGCCCCCGTGCCCGCCCAGCGGCTCTGGACGACGTCGAATTCCACGTCCGCACCGAGGTCCTGGCGGTTCTGCGCATGAAGGAGCATCGTCGGCACGTCGGTCGATTCGCGCATCCGCCGGATATGAGCACGACTGTCGGGGGCGTCGAACTCTTCGGTGAAAATGACCAGATCGGGCATCTCGGACTCGATGATCTCGACCATTTTGAGAAGATGTCCAATGTTGAACACCACGTCGAAGCCCCCGGTTCGCGACAGGAGAGCGGCGATGGCGTCGGACATCACGGGATCGAGACAGACCAGACCGATTCGCATCTATTCAAAAGCATACACTCTTAGTGATATTGCTACCCCGGACGAACTCACCGGGCTAAGCGTTCGAACTGCCCGCTTCTTTGGCTGGAGCCTGCGCTCGGGGTCGTCCCCCGGACGAAGAAGTGGACGGCGGCCCCAAAAACGGGCTAGCCTAGCAGAGTGCGTCGAGAATCGGACGAGCCGACCAGGAGGTCACGGCCAGACGAGCGGCCTTTGCTTGAGCGCGGCACCCCCGCGGGCTACCTCTGGGCAGGAGGCGTCACCGCCGTCGCTACGGGCGCCTGCCGCCTGATGTACGACCGGTTCGACCTGTCGAACCTGATCATGGTCTATCTTGTGGGCGTCGCATTCGTCGCGAGCCGGTTTGGCCCGCGCGAGGCGATTCTCGCATCCGTTTTGAGCGTGGCGACGTTCGACTTCCTGTTCGTCACACCCCACGGCACCTTCGCCGTGTCGGACATGCAGTACATCGTGACCTTCATCGTGATGCTGCTGGTCTCCCTCCTCATCAGCTCGCTCACCTTGCGCGTTCGGCGACAGGCCCGAGTTTCGGAGACGCTCCTCAAGGAGTCGCAGCAGGCCCGTCTGCAGGCTGAGGCCGACCGCATGCGCAACACGCTCCTGACTTCGATCTCCCACGACCTGCGCACACCGCTCACCTCCATCGCCGGGGCGGCAGATACCTTGCGGCGAGGCGAAGGCGACACGAGGGCCCTGGCGTCCAACATCTACACCGAGACGATGCACCTGAACCGTCAAGTGCAGAACCTCCTGGATATGACGCGCCTCCAATGGGGAGAGCTCAGGCTGAACTGCGAATGGGAATCGCTCGAAGAGCTGATCGGCTCGGCTCTGGACCGCACCGAGGAGCTGCTCGACTCCCGCAAGGTCAAGGTTCACCTGGAGCCCGACCTTCCCCTCGTCCAAGCCGACGGGGCCCTGCTGGAACGCGCGCTGATCAACCTGTTCGAGAACGCGGCGCGCCACACTCCGCCAGAGGCCGAGGTCGAGGTCCGCGTCGAGCGCCTCGCTGACTCGCTCCGGGTGACCGTGTTGGACACGGGGCCGGGGATCACGCCAGGCAACGAAGAGGCCGTCTTCGAACAGTTCAACCAGGCCGCCGGCAATCCCATCGGCTTCGGTCTCGGCTTGGCGATCTGCCGGGCGATCATCACGCTTCACAACGGGCGTATCTGGGCTCAAAACCGCCCGGAAGGCGGTGCCGCTTTCTCGTTCGAACTGCCGCTGGCCGAGCGACAGCCGGAGGTGCGCGGTGGCTGAGCCCAAACGGATCCTGATCATTGACGACGACCTGCCCATCCGGCGCTTCCTCAAAGCCAGCCTGGATCCGGTCGAGTACGAGCTGATCGAGGCCGAGACCGGCCAGCAGGGCATCCAAGCGACCGCGATGCGCAACCCGCAGGTTGTGCTCTTGGATCTGGGCCTTCCCGACATGGATGGCGTGGACGTGGCAAAGAGCCTTCGGGAATGGACCCAAGTTCCGATCATCGTGCTCTCCGCCCGGGGCCAAGAGAAGGACAAGATCGATGCCCTGGAGGCCGGTGCGGACGACTACCTGACGAAACCGTTCGGCATGGGCGAGCTGCACGCCCGGATTCGGGTGGCCCTGCGACGCCTCGGAGGAGGAGACGCGGGCGAGCCTGTCCTCGAGACAGGGGGGCTGCGGGTCGATCTCGCGAAGCGGCAGGTGTTCCGCAATGGGACCGAGATCCACCTCACGCCAAACGAGTACAACCTGCTCGCCATGCTGGTCCGCCACGCCGGCCGGGTCGTCACCCATCGTCAGCTCTTGAGCGAGGTCTGGGGGCCGGCGTACGTGGAGGAAGGCCACTATCTGCGCGTCTACATGGGGCAACTTCGGCACAAGCTCGAAGACGACCCCGCGCGGCCCAAACTGCTGATCAACGAACCCGGCGTCGGCTACCGGCTCCGCGTGTAGCGCTGGATCTTCACAAGATCCTGACTCCTCGTGCGGGAATCCTGACGCGACCTTGACACGCGTTCCCCGAATACTCGGGATACGTTCCTCGGGGCAAACGCCTGTTCGGGGAGCGCGGTAGGTCCGCCATCCATGAGTCAAGTCGCGTCCGACGGGTTCTTTAGGAGACTCCGTCTTCTCGTGTTTGGTGCGCCCATTCCCACGGCGAGGGAACACCACGAACGGCTTTCGCTGTTCTTCGGGTTGCCTGTCTTTGCGTCGGACGCTCTTTCGTCGGCCGCCTATGCCACCGAGGCCATCCTCAGCATCCTGATCCTCTACAGCGTCACCGCGATGGCGCTTCAGCCCACGATCACGTTCACCATTTGCGTGCTGTACGTGATCGTCGTGATCTCGTACCAGCAGACCGTGTACGCGTACCCAACGGGCGGCGGCTCGTACATCGTCGCGTCCGACAACCTCGGTGAACGGCCTGCGCTGGTCGCCGGTGCGGCGCTGCTGATCGACTATGTGCTCACGGTTGCGGTCAGCATTGCGGCCGGCGTGGCGGCTTTAGTGTCGGCGTTTCCCGCGCTGCACCCGGTCCTCGTGCCTCTCAATGTCGCCTTCATCGCGATCATCGCCTGGGCGAACATGCGCGGCGTGCGGGAGTCGGGCACGCTCTTCGCCCTCCCGAGCTACGGATTTGTGCTTGCGATGTTCGTGATGATCGTCTGCGGAGTGCTTCGGGTTTGGGGCCAACCCGTTCCGCAACAGACGATCCTTGCCGAGCCCGGTTCCATCGGCAGCGAAGCGAACTTCCTGCTCCTCTTCATCACGCTGCGAGCCTTCTCGGCAGGCTGCGTCGCGCTGACTGGCGTCGAGGCGATCAGCAACGGCGTGCAGGCGTTCAGGGCTCCAGAGGCGCGCAACGCGGCCCTCAGCCTCAGATGGCTCGCCGTGCTGATGATCTTCATGTTTCTGGGCACGGGCTACCTCGTCCAGCACTTGCCCGAGGTCTCCCTGTACGCCACAAAGAACCCGGAGTACCGCACGGTCGTCTCGCAAATCGCCGCGTTTGCCTTCGGCCCCGACAGCGGCGGTTTCTACGCCATTCAATTCGCCACGGCCGCCATCCTCATCCTCGCCGCCAATACGGCCTTCGCCGATTTCCCGCGCCTTGGCAGCATCCTCGCCCGCGACGGTTACCTCCCGAGACCCCTTGCCCGCCAAGGCGACCGCCTGGTCTTTCAAAACGGAATCCTCCTCCTTGCCGCATTGGCGATCGCATTGGTCTGGTACTTCCACGGCGAACTCGACCTGCTCCTGCCGCTCTATGCCGTCGGGGTCTTCACCGCGTTCACCATCTCCCAAACCGGCATGGTCCGCCATTGGATCAAGCTCAAGAGCAAGGGGTGGGCGTTGCGGGCGACGGTCAACGGTATCGGGGGCCTGCTGACCGGAGTCGTCGCCATCGTCATTCTCGTCACCAAGTTTGCCGAGGGCGCGTGGATGGTCCTCTTGCTGATGAGCGCGACGGCAGTCATGCTCCATGCGATCAAACGCCGCTACAAAGCCATCTCCGATCAGCTCGCCTTGGATGGGCCGCGGCCGCCCCAAATGCGACAGGGGGCTGCCATCCTTCTCGTCCCCCGAGTCCACCGGGGAATCCTCTCGGCCCTGGACTACACGCGGGGACTTCATGGGGAGGTCCGCGGCTTCCACGTGACGATCGACAAGAAGAGCGTGCCGCTGGTGAAGGAGGCGTGGGAGCACTATGCGGGCGAGGTGCCGCTGGTGATCGTCGAATCCCCATTCCGTTCGCTGATCGAACCCATCCTCGAATACATCGACCAGATGCTGGAGGAAGAGCCGGATCGCGTGGTGACCGTCATCGTGCCGGTCGCCGTCGCTAAGAAGTGGACGCACCGCTTCCTGCAAGAGAACGTCGGCCAGCAGATCAAGAACGCGCTCGGGAAACGGCAGAACGTGGTGGTTTCGAGCGTCCGTTACTTCCTCGATTGATCGCCTTCTCGAAGAACTGGTCGTACCCCGGGTCGTCCTGCTCCCGCATCCAGTCGCGCAACGCGTCGTTCAGCTCCCGATACCGGGCGAACGAGCCGGGCTGCCCAAGCAGGCTCTTGGTCTCCCACGGGTCCTCGGCCAGGTTGAACAACTGCGCGTGCTCGACCCCGTGCACGCTGTAGCGGATCAGCTTCCAATCCCCGATGTGCACCGCGCGCTGCCGGTTCTGGTAGCAGTTGACCATCACCGGACGGTGGACCCGCGCGGGGTCCGTCAGCACCGGGACGAGGCTCTTGGCCTCCATCGTCTTGGGCCTTGGCATCCCCGCCATCTCCAGCAGCGTGGCTGTTACGTCGTGGTGGTACACCAACGCGCTTCGCATCTGGCCCTCCGGAATCCCCGGCCCGCGGAACACGAGCGGGACGCCCATGCTGTGCTCGTACGCGCTCTGCTTGCCCAGGAGCCCGTGCTGGCCCACTGCGAGACCGTTGTCGCCGATCAGCACCACCAACGTGTTCTGCTCCAGCCCCTCGCGCTTCAACGTGTCCAGAATGCGGCCAATCTGGGCGTCGACCTCGCTGACCATCGCGTAGTAGTCGGCGATGTCCTGCCTTGTCCGCGCCTCGGTCCTTGGCACCGGGGAGAGCATCTCGTCGCGCACCTTCATGTCGCCGTTGTCGAAGGGGTGTTGGGGCATGAAGTTCGGCGGGAGCTCGATCTTCTCTGGGGGATACATGGCGTGCCACTCGGGCGGCGCTTTGCGCGGATCGTGCGGCGCCGTGAACGCCACGTACATCGCGAACGGCTTCGACTTGTCTCGCCGACGGGCGAGGAATTCGATCGCCCCGTTCGCGTACAGTTCGCTCGAATACGCCTCCACCTCGTGCCGGTCCGATTCGGGGTAGGCGCTTGTGGGGTCGAAGTCGTGGATGCGGGGCTCGAAGTGGCCGTTCGTCTCGTACGCGTGCATGCCGCCGAAGAACAGCGCCGCCCCGTCGGTGAACAGGCGGTTCACCGCGTCCTTGTTGTTGTGCCACTTGCCGGTGAAGAAGGTCTGGTAGCCGTGGGCGCGGAACACCTCCGGCCACGTGGTGAACTCCTCCCGGACCTGGCCGACGTCCACCGCCCCCGTCTTCGGGTCCCGCGGCCCCAGGTGCCACAGGTTGCGCCCGGTCATCAGCATGGCGCGGCTTGGAACGCACAGCGCCCCGTGCGGACCACCCATCGTCGAGCAGTTCGAAAAACCCGTCCCGTCGCGGTACAGCGTGTCGATGTTCGGGGTCTTGACCGGTTCGATGCCCAATGCGCCGACCGCCGTGCGGCGGTGGTCGTCCGTGAAGAGCACCACGACGTTGAGGGGCGCGACGTGGGCCGCTGCGGCGAGAACGAGGGCGCCGAACATGGCCCACCATACCAGCGCCCGACGGCGGTGTTCCTAGGGAAGCACCGTCCAGACCGCTTCGTCGATCCAAACGCGCCAAGACCCGGCCAGATCGGCGGCCAGGTTCGCCCAACCGATTCGGGCCCGCACCGTGCCGCTCCCGGGCTGCACGAAGCGGGACAGATCCCCGCTTGCCGCCGCCTCGGCGATCGTATCGGCGCCCGCCGTCGCGAACCGCGTGTCCAACGTCTCGTAAGCGCCCGTGCTCCAGTTCCAAAACTCGAGGAGTTGGCGGACACCTGTGTACTGAGCCCGCGACTCGAGCCGGAACCCGAGAGAAGAGGGGTGAGGAGAGGGCGAGGTGCCTTCGACCACCACTCGGATAGCGTCGCCCACCTCTTCCGCACCCAGGTAGACCCGCGCCTGCAGCCAGGAGTCGTCGCTGGCGAACAGGTCGGCCAGGCCCCCGCCCGCCAATCGACCGCGGTCGATTCGAAAAGTGTCGGGCAAGACGATCAGGGGTCGCGCCGGAACGCGCAGATAGTACACGTCCTGCTCGCCGTTGAACGTCGCAGTGTAGGCGACGCCGACGCCGAAGGGGTCCGAGACCGATCCGATGTAGTCGCCCATCTTGTTCTGGTTCGGATAGCCCAGGAAGTGGTTGAAGGGCGCGCTCATCGGCTCGTTGGGCGACCAGGTGACCCCGCCGTCGTACGAGTACGAGTAGTACAGCACCGAGAACGTCGAGGTCGGATCGTCCCGCGTGTCGTTCCAGAAGGCGTCGAGGCGGCCGTTCGAAGCGACCGACATCGTGCCGAACCAGTGCGAGCGATTTCGGTTCGGCGGATCGTCGTTGACACGCACCGAAGGGCTCCACGTGTTGCCGCCGTCGGTGCTGCGGGAAAAGCGCACGTCGCAGGGGTCGTTGCCGTCGACCTCCACGGAGCACAGAAGGTAGATGTTGCCCGCGGTGGGGCCGTCCGAACGGTCGACGGCGATCCAGGTTTGGCCGCTCAGCCCTCCCGGATTGACCGTTCCGCCTGAGACGATGGAGCCGCCCAGATTCACCACGCGGTTGAGATCGAACGTCGGCGTGGCCCCGGGGTCCTTCGCGTTGCGCGATCGCAACACGCGAAACGTGCTGCCGCTCGCCCCGCAAATGTAGAGGTCGCCGTTCGCCGCGATGTCCAACGTGCCCCACACCGGTCGGTTCGGAATGTTGATCGGGTCCATCCAGGTGGCGCCGCCGTCGGTGGTGCGGCTGAACTGGCGTCCTCCCCAGTTGTTGCCGGCCGTGCTCCACGTCTGGTAAATGAACCCGCGGCTGGGCGAATCGGTGGTGTCGACCGCCATCCACTGCTTGTCGCCGCCCGTGGCGGGTCCGATCCGAACCCAGCTCTGGCCGCCGTTCAACGACGACCAGAGATCGTCGTAAAAGGTCTCCATCAGACTGAGGTAGTAGAACTTCCCGTCGGCGTCGCTCGCGAGCACGGGGTCGCTTCGGAACACGTTGGCTTCAAGCACGCCTGGGAACGTCCAGTTGGCGCCACCGTCGAGGGTGTACGCGTAACCCGACTGGCGGAAGTTGGACGAGACGCTGTCGAACTGGCGCCATCCGATGGCGATGCGGTTCGGATGCAGGGGGTCGACGCATAGGGACGGTTCGTTGGCCGCGTCGCCCACGATGTTGGCGCCGCCGGGACCGACGTTGACCTGCACGCTAAGGCTGTCGCCGACCAGGGAGATCCCCCTCGGCGAGTAGCGCGGGAGCATCCGCATCGCCGGCGGATCGCCAACGCGCTCGAGCACCGGCACCGACCGGGGCGGCTCCTGTTTCCGTGTCCCCGACCCGCCGCTTGCGGCGACGATCGCCGCAAGCCCAACCATCAGCGCGCCAACCGCGCGCGCCGCGACTCCTTCCACCATGGCATCTGCTCCCATGAGATGGACTCCCATGGGCGGGAGGAACGTTCGGTACCGATTGCCAGGATTGCGTGTCCTGTTCCTACCGAATGCCCGCTGGCGGGCGTCTCCTTCAAAGCCTCGATCAACGTGTCCGCGGCCAACTGCAGGGTGCTGATTCCGTCGTCGCCCTCCGACGAGGATCCCACGAGCAGGGACGCGAGGGTGACCCTCTCGCTACCCGTGGTCTTGGCCGAGATCGTCTTGGCGATGTCCGTAATCGCGGTCGGTCGCTTCTCGGCGGGCAGCTCTCGGACGGCGATGATCCGCTGGAGGATGGCCTCGCCTTGGGGAGTGGGCTTGGCCTGGGGAAGGGCGAGAGCGACCAAGAGCGGCAAGGGTGCGGGGGTGACGCGCGCCAGCGCGGCGCCGCACACACCGCAGTAGCGTTGAGACGCCGTTCTTGGTACATTGAGATCGATGCCGCCGTCAGGCATCGACCAATCCCATGAACCCAACCGCCTCTCTCCTCCCCCTCGCTCTCATGCTTCCGATCGCCGCATTCGCCCAGAAACCGGTGGACATCCTGCCCGGCAAGGACCTCGCCGGCTGGGTCCAGCGGGGGGGCAACGCCACCTATGCGGTCGAGGGCAAGGAGCTCGTCGGCACGTCGGTGCTGAACACGCCCAACTCGTTCCTCTGCACCGAGAAGACCTACGGCGACTTCATCCTCGAGTACGACTTCAAGGTCGATCCGCGCCTGAACTCGGGGGTCCAGATTCGGAGCGAGTGTTTCGACAAGCCCTCTTCGGTGATGTGGCAGGGCAAGAGCATCGACGTTCCGGCCGGCCGCGTGCACGGATACCAGGTGGAGATCGATCCCGACCCCGTCCAAGATCGCTGGTGGACCGCCGGAATCTACGACGAGGGCCGTCGCGGCTGGCTCTTCCCGGGCACGGTCGGTGGCGATGCGAAGGCCTTTACCGACCAAGGGCGCAAGTTGTTCAAGCAGGGTCAGTGGAACCACGTCCGTGTCGAGGCCGTCGGGGACTCCATCAAGACGTGGCTCAACGGCACCCCGTGTGCGTCCATCCACGACGGGATGACGCGGCGCGGCTTCATCGCCCTCCAGGTCCACGGCATCGGCACGGACACCTCGAAGCTGGGCATCCAGGTGCGCTGGCGGAACATGAAGCTCACCGATCTCACCCCGCCTCCGAACACGCTGAGCGCCCAAGAAAAGGCCGAGGGCTGGCGGCTGCTGTGGGACGGCAAGACCACCAAGGGATGGCGCGGCGCCAAGTTGGAGACGTTCCCCGACCACGGCTGGGAGATCAAGGACGGGGTCCTGACCGTTCTTGCCAGCGGCGGCGCCGAATCGGCCGCGGGCGGCGACATCGTGACCACGGACCGTTACAGCGACTTTGAGCTGGTGGTCGACTTCAAGATCACCCCAGGTGCGAACAGCGGCATCAAATACTTTTGCGAGCCCAATCTCGACCCCATCACCGGCACCGGCGCCAAAGCCCAGACCGGCTCGGCGATCGGATTGGAGTTCCAGATCCTCGACGATGAACTGCACCCGGACGCCAAGCTCGGGCGCGACGGGAACCGGACCGTCGGTTCGCTTTACGACCTGATTCCAGCGGTCGGCACCAAGCAGCCGAACCCGATCGGCGAGTGGAACACCGCGCGCGTCGTGAGCCACGGGCCGCACGTCGAGCACTGGCTCAACGGCCAGAAGGTGCTCGAGTACGAGCGGGGTTCCGCGGCGTTCCGCGAGCTGGTCGCCCAAAGCAAGTACAAGACGATCCCGGGCTTCGGCGAGTGGAAGGACGGACACATCCTCCTCCAGGACCACGGGGACCGCGTCTCGTTCCGCAGCATCAAGATACGAACCGGCAAACCAACGCCCCGCGCAAACCCAGAGAAGCCATGAAACCCAAAAGAACGAACGACCCTCTCTCGACACCGCTCGACCGGCGCTCCGTGCTCAAGGGGATGCTGGCGGCGGGAGGCTACGCGATGCTTCCGGCCGGCGTGTTCGGCGCCGTCGCTCCCAGACGAGGCATCGGCCCCAACGCGAAGGTGAACCTCGCGTGCGTGGGCATCGGCAACCGAGGCGCGGACATCGTCAAGGCTCTCAACGCAACCGGGCTCGCCAACGTCGTGGCGCTGTGCGACACGGAGATGGGGGCCAAGCACACGGTGGCGACGCTGGCCGACTTCCCGGGCGTGCCCCAGTTCCGGGACTTCCGCACGATGTTCGACACGATGGGGAGTCAGATCGACGCCGTGAGCGTAGCGACCCCGGACCACTCGCACTTCCCGATCGCGATGCTCGCCATGTCGATGGGCAAGCACGTGTACGTCGAAAAGCCGCTGGCGCACAGCTTCCGCCAGATCGAGCTGCTGATGGCTGCGGAGAAGAAGTACAAGGTGGCGTGCCAAATGGGCAACCAGGGCCACTCCGAAGCCAACTACTTCCAGTTCAAGGCGTGGACGGACGCGGGGATCATCAAGAACGTCACGAAGATCACCGCGTTCATGAACAGCGCGCGCCGGTGGCACGGCATGAACGTCTCCGACTACTTTCCCGCCGAACCCCTGCCCGAAGGGATGGACTGGGACTGCTGGATCGCCACTGCGCGTCGGCATCCGTTCAACGCGAAGTACCTGAACGGCGAGTGGCGCTCGTGGTACGACTTCGGCGACGGTGCCCTGGGCGACTGGGGCGCGCACATCTTCGACACCGCTCACGAGTTCCTGAATCTCGGGTTGCCCGTCGAGGTTGATCCGGTGCTCATCGAGGGGCACAGCGCCTTCATCTTCCCGCAGGCCTCGACGCTGGCGTTTCGATTCCCCCGGCGCGGGTCGATGCCGCCGCTGGAACTGACCTGGTACGACGGCGTGAAGAACCTGCCGCCCTTGCCGCCCGACTTTGGAGGAGGGGTGGTCGATCCCAATATTCCGCCTCCCACGAAGGGGAGCATCGACACGAAGGTCTACCCGCCCGGAAAGGTGATCTACGGCGAGGGGCTGACCTTCAAGGGAGGCTCGCACGCGTCCACCTTGGAGATCATCCCCGCGTCGAAGGCGAAGGACCTCAAGTTGCCGGACGTGCCCCCGACCCCCTCCAACCACTTTGTGAACTTCCTGCGCGCGTGCCAAGGCGAGGAGAAGTGCCGCTCGAACTTCGCGGTCGCGGGTCCTCTGTGCCAGGCGATGGCAATCGGCATCATCGCCCAGCAGGTGAATGCGAAGGTGGAGTTCGATCGCCGCACCAAGCGCATCACGAACCACAAAGTCGCGGACGCCCTTTTGGACGGAGCTCCGCCCCGAGCGGAGTGGGCTCAGTTCTACAAACTCTAGTGCCGAAAGGCCCCTGTCTCTGGTTAGGTTGCTTCAGAACAAGCAATTTTACGGGCCCTGAATAGGGCGGGGCTTGTTATGATGAACTGTTAGCGACTCTCGAGAGGGGTGACAGTGATGAAAGGAACTTTGTTCGTTGGCTTGATGACTGCGGCAGCGTTGGCTTCTGCGGACGGTGTTGTGCCAACGGCGTTTGCTGCGACCGAGGCACCGAGCACCTTCAGCTTGACCTCGACGGTGACCGCTCGAACGTACATGTTCGTGATCGATTCGTCTCAGCTCGGCGCATTGGTCAATACGGACCTGAACGGGATGCAGTGGCGCCTCAACGGCGCGGTGACGGCAAACTGGCCAAGCGTGGCGACAAGCTACACCTTCTTTGACATTTGGGTGGGAGCGGGTGTGGACCCGACCGCGACCAGCAACGTGTTTGCGGACAACTTCACGGGTGGTTCGACCCAGGTTCGCTCAGGTCCGCTGACGTTCAACCCGGGTGACTTCACCAGCGGTGGCTCGCCGAATGCGTTTGGAGCGACCGTCGGATTCAACTCCTCCTACACCTACACGGGTGGGGACTTGGCCATCTTGATGCGCTTCAGCACGCAGAGTGGGGCGACGAACCAACCATCTTTCGACGGTGTGGCCGCGACCGACACGGCCAATGGGTACGGAACGCTCTTCGCAGCGCGATGGGTGGGTGACCCCAATGCGACGACCGGGGGGAACGCCAACTTCCTGGTCACGAACTTGGTGTCCACTCCCGTTCCCGAGCCCGCGACCCTTGCGGCACTGGGCTTCGGTGCCGCCGCGCTGTTGCGTCGCAGAAGGAACCGCTAGGGCATCGGCGCTCCGCGCGCGGCCACGGTGAGGGTGTACCACTCCTCTCGCGTCAATTCGACATCCGTGGCCGACGTGGCCCCGCGGATGGGCGTGGGGTTGCCCGATGGGTGCTTGAGAAGCCAGGCCAACGCGACGACCGTCCGGCTCACCCCGCGCGAAGCCGCGATCGTACCCAGCGAGTCGCTTGAGCTGGTGAATTTGCCAGCTTTGCTCCTGAATCGAAGGGATCGGCAGGGAAGTCGCCGGGCTGCGGTTACGATAGGAGGGTGAGAATTCTGAAATACTCGATCGGCGCGCTGATAGTCGCCACCACGCTTGGGCTCTCGGGCCGGGCGACCGCTGCGAATCTGGTTTCAAACGGCGACTTCGAACTTGCCAATCTGGGGGCAGCCAACTCTTCCGGCTCAGGGTACTGGACGTTCAACGCGGGCAATTCGGGAATCAACAACTGGACGGTCGGCATGACCAGCGTGGATATCGTCAGGGCGCCGTATCCCTTCTACGGGACGCAGGCGCTCGATCTCGTTGGAACCCCCGGACCCGGGAGCGTCGAACAGACTCTGGCCACCGTGGCAGGCGGGACCTACGAGGTTAGGTTCCAACTGTATTGGACGGGAAGTGCCATCAACCGGCAGATCAACGTCTCGCTTGGGTCGCAGTCTTTGAACGGACTTGAGCTCAATCCGTCGGACACCTGGCTGTCGTTCAACCTCACGTTCATCAACGTCGAGGCGAACGCGCTCCTCAGACTCTCGACCAACCCGAACAACGGCGGAAACGGCAACACGTTCATCGACAACATCACCGTGGAAGCGCCCGTGCCCGAACCGTTGACGATGGTTCTCGCGGGCGGTGCGTTGGCCGCGGCGATTCGGCGACGTCGCAGGTAGCGGACGGGGAAGCCAAGGCGGCAGACGCTTCTGACCACCCTTGGTAGCGGGGCCATAGTTGGTTGCCACCGTCCGCCGGTGCCCGTGGGCTGCCGGGGCGCCTTGCGGCACCCCATGGCAGCTGGGAGGTGCGGTCAGGCTCTTACTTGCCGGACGCGGGGGTGGAAGGAGTGGAACCCGAGGGGGCCGTACTGGCGCCCATGGGGGACGGAGTCGAGCTCGTGGAGCTTGGCGAGGAGGCCGTGCTCGTGCCCGGTGGAGAGGTCGGGGGTGCCTTCGCCGCCGTGGTCGAACTAGAGAGAGGGCTCGTGCTGGAGGTCTTGGTCGTGGGCGCCGCGGGCTCTTCCTTCTTGCATCCCGTGAGGCCGGTCGTGGCGAGAGAGAGGATCGCTAAAACGATCAGGGGAGAGGTTTTCATTGTCGATTCACCTTGCTTTTGCGGGTCTTCTGGTCGTTGACCTTGCCTGCGGTGGCCTTGGAGGGCGCCTTGGCTGTGGTCTTTGCGGGGGCGGCGGTCGGCTTGGATTTGGTGGTCGCAGCCGAGGCGTGCGGCGTCTTGCCGGAGTGGTGGGTGGGCGTCGCTGCGTGGGCGCGCTTGTGGGTGGCCTTGTGCTTCGGCGTCTTCGAGGTCGAGTGCTTCGCGGCCGTCGCATGTTTGGCATGCATGGACTTGGCCTTTGGCGCGGCCTTGGACTTCGCCGCCTTGCGGGCCGGGGCCTTCGCGCTTGGAGACTTGGCCTTGGCGGCGTGCGTGACCGGTTTCTTGTCGTTGGAAGGCGGCGTCTTGGCCGGACCCTGTGCGAGGGCCGCGCCCGATACCGCGAGAAGGGTGGCGAGCGCCACCGTTGCGAACAGTCTGTTCTTCATCAGAACCTCCAGTGATTTTCTCTTTGGGGATCTCCATCCCCAATGCAGAGCAACCTTGGAGCGGCACGGCCCGTTCCGGACTGGGAGGACAAACTTCGCCTTTTTCATCGGAGCAAGGCGCGGTCCCTTCGTCCTCGTCCGGGCGTCTCAAAGGACGTGGATGCAGAACTCGTTCCCTGTGGCGTGTGCGGCAAATCGGTTCCGGAGTCGTCCGCCGTGCCCGGCGATGCAGTCCGGGAGGCGCTTTGGCCGGCGCTTCGAGAACGCTCGCCCGAGTGGCAGCCCCAGGGCTTCGTCTGCCGCGAGTGCCTCGACCGAGCGCGCGTGCAGTACATCGTCGACGCCATCAGCAGCGATCAAGGAGAGCTTTCGGAGATCGAGCGCGACGTGGTGGAGAGTCTCAAAAACCACGAACTGCTGGTCGCCGACCTTCACGACGAATTCGAAACTCCGCCATCGTTCGGAGACCGTGTCGCCGACCGGGTGGCGTCGTTCGGGGGAAGCTGGGCGTTCATCGGCCTCTTCCTCGGCATCATGGTTTGCTGGATCGGGATCAACGGGTTTGCCCTGCTCGCCCACCCGTTCGACCCCTTTCCCTTCATCTTGCTGAACCTCGTGCTTTCGTGCCTTGCGGCCATGCAGGCGCCGGTCATCATGATGAGCCAGAACCGCCATGCGGAGAAAGACCGATTGCAGGCCGAGCACGACTACAAGGTCAACCTGAAGGCGGAGTTGGAGATACGCCACCTGCACGAGAAGCTGGACCATCTCGTGATGCACCAGATGCAGCGCCTGATGGAGATCCAGCAGCTCCAGATCGACATGCTGGAGGAGTTCGACGCGCACCTTCGAGGCGATTCAAAGTGAGGACTCTGCTAGCCGCCGCGCTGCCCACCTCCGCGGGGAGGGCCGCCGGGGCCCCCGCCGCCGGGGCCGCCCTGGGGACGCTGGAACACGAACGGCTTGCCGAGCATCTTCTCCCACTTGGCCTTTTGGGCCGGCGTGAGGATGGCGAGGGCCTTCTTGTTGGCCTCTTCCCGCGCCTTCATGAAGGCCTCGCGGTCGAATCCTCCGCCCGGTCCTCCGGCACCAGGCGCGCCCGGGGCCGCCCCGCCGCCGCGTGGAGCGGCGCCGGCGGCACCGCCGCCGCCCTGCGGGCGCGGGACTTGCAGAGCTGCTTCGATCTTCTTGGTCTGATCCGCGGAGAGGCCGAGATCCTTGGCCACATTGTCGCGGGTCAGAGCCCGGGGACCCTGCATTTGTAGCTCGATTTCGCGTAGCCGCTGCGTCTGCTCCGGCTTGAGGATCGCCTCGACCTTGGCCTGAATCTCGGCGCGTTGCTTGGCTCGCTCCTCGGGCGACATCTGTTGCCCACCCCCGCCTTGACCCTGTTGGGGCAAGGCGGCCTCGATCTTCTTGACCTGGTCGTCGGTGAGCTTCAGCTCCTTCTGGAACTGCTCGTTCCGAAGCATCATGCCGACGTTGAATCCCCGTCCGCCGCCGCGCGGCCCGCCTCCGCCTGGGCCGCCGCGCGCGTTGTTCGCGCTCGGCCCGGGACCGCCAGCGCCGGCTTGGGGGGCTCTCCCTCCGGGCGCTGGGGCCGCCCCGTTGGCGGGGGGTGTCGGCTTCGCTTCGCCGGGGGCAGCGGCCGGCGTCTGCTCGCCGGGTTTTACCGCTTCGGGCGCAGCCGGTTCGGCCGTCGCTTGGGCGCCGGTTACGGCCGTGCTGTCCGTGCCCTCCTTCTGGGCGACGGTGGCGTTGGGCTCGGATTTGGCGGCACTGGAGCCTTCGGACGGCGGTTGAGAGCCGGTGCCGCAACCCACGGCGAGCGCCGCAAGGGCGAGGAGAAGAAAGGAGCTTTTCATGGTTCTAAACGTGGATACCGCTTGAGGAGAGGCGATTCGTTCCCGTCCCTGTCCGATGGCGTTCGATTCCCACCGTGCGCCCCTCAATGCATAATGCCTCATGGTCCGGTGGCACTTCGCACCCCTTCTCGCAGTTGCCCCGTTTGCCTTGGGACAAGAGTCTCCCGCGGGAGGCGCCCAGGTCCCCACGTGAACCGGGTGACCCGGCGAGGGCCGCTTCCTCGGTTCGAGGGGCATTGAGAACGAGTGGAGCTTGACCCTGCGGTTCGCCGACGTCGACGTGGACCGGGCGCGCACGCGTGTGAATCTCTTCTATCGATTCGCACCGAACTTCCAGGCAGGGTTGGAGTGGAACCCGGGAGAACGGGAGTTGGGACCCGTCGCCAACTGGATCCTCGCCCCGGAGAGCAAACATCGGCCGATGACGACGGTCGGGACGTCGAGCGATCGCATCTTTTCGCCGCGGGGAACCCAGGCATACTACGCGACGCTCGCCAAGAGCCTTCCTTGGACCGGCTCCAGCGCCTACGTTTCCTTCTCCTACTCGGAGTGGGAGGACACGCTGCTCGTTCCCTTTGGTTCAACGTTCGAAGTGGCGCGCCAATGGGATCTGACGGGCATGCACGACGGCCGCAACACCCACGCGCTCGTTACGTACAAGATGCCCGAGGCGAACGTGAGCTTCCTGATGATCAAGATGCGCTACCCCGGAATCAGCCTCGGTTTCGGCTTTTGACGCGTCACCCAAGTCTGCACGCAGCGGGCCGGGGCCATTGCGCGTATGCTTGTTCCGCAGCATGAGCGAGGATGGGCGGATCGCGATCTTGGTGGGCTCGCAAGGGCGGGGCTCCAACATGCGCGCGCTGGCGGAGGCTTGTGCTCGGGGCGATGTTCCCGCCTCCGTGGCGCTCGTGGTCTCACCCAGAGAGGCGACCGGAGCCGTCGAGACCGCCCGCAAGTTGGGCTTGGCCGTCGCCGTCCTCCCCTACAAGGATCCCGCCTATGAAGAGCGGTTGGTTTCCCTGCTCCACGAGACTGGCGTCCAGTGGGTCTGCCTCGCGGGCACCATGCGCCTGCTGCCCTCCCAAGTGTTGGCCGCCTATCCGGACCGGGTGCTGAACATCCACCCCGCCCTCCTGCCGAAGTTCGGGGGGAAGGGGATGTACGGGCATCACGTGCACGAGGCCGTGCTGGCCGCCGGAGAGACCGAATCGGGTTGCACGGTGCACCGGGTGAACGAACGCTACGACGAGGGCGAGATCGTGCTGCAGCTTCGATGCCCGGTGTTGCCGGACGACACGCCCGAGACCCTCGCGGCGCGCGTCTTGGCCCTCGAGCACCAGGCGTACGCGCAGGCTCTGGCTTTGGAGATCCAGCGGAGGAACGGTGGCTGAAAACCACCCCTCCCCACCGGTGCACGGGCCTCTCTTTCGCTGGCTCTGGCTCCCGATGATGAAGCTCTTCGCCGGCTTTCTCATGTTCTTGCTCGGTTCGTTGCGCGTGCGCGGCAAGTACCGGGTTCCGCGCAAGGGTCCGGTCCTCGTCCTCGTCAACCACACGGCCGACATCGACCCCGTCGCGGTCCAACTCGCGTGCACGCGCCCCATCCACTTCATGGCCAAGAGCGAGCTGTTCTCCATGCCCGCGCTCGGGCCGTTCCTGAAGCTGTTCAAGGCCTTCCCCGTGAAGCGCGGGGAACCAGACCGGGGGGCGCTGAAACTCGCGGTGGAGTACCTGAAGGCGGGCGAGGTCGTGTGCGTGTTCCCCGAGGGCCAGCTCAGTGAGAACGGCGAGCTCCAGGAGTTGAAGCCGGGCGTGGCGCTGATCGTTCGCATGTCGGGCGCCCCGGTGATCTGCCTGGGCGTGACCGGGACGCGTCGCCTTTTGCCGTACGGGGCGACGATTCCCAGACCGGCGTTCCGAGCGGTCCACGCCGAGTGGGGCGAACCCCACACGTTTGCCAAGGACGACTCGACCGAGGCGATCCTGGGATGGATCGAGGGCCAGTTGCGCTCGCTGACTACCTAAGTCTGGGAGTGCGCGCACTCGCGCGTCGCCCTTCCCCAAGCGGCTTGCCGCCAAGAAACCTGGGAGTGCGCGCGCTCGCGCGTCGCCTTTCCCCCGAGCGGCTTGCCGCGAGACCAAAGCCCGTGACAGGCAACCCCTTTTCGCCGGACAAGTCCGGCGAGCGAGGGCGACGCGCGAGCGCGCGCACTCCCAAGTCGTGGCGAGCCGCTCGGGGGCAAGGCGACGCGCGTGCGCGCGCACTCCCACACTCAGACGAGGTCTTGGGGGTGGTCGATGTCCGCCGCTTCGCTTGGCGCGAGGTCCACGGCCCTCACCTGGTCGGCGTGGCGGTGGAGCAGCACTCTGGCCCCCTCGTCGCCCGACAGTGCACCCAGTTCGCCGCGGTAAGCGCCGCCGAAGAGCACGGGCGGACCCAAACGGCCCTCGGTGCGCGAGGCGACGATCGTGGTTTCCTCCGACCGTTCCGCCACAAGCGCCCGGAGGTGGTCGGGCGGCACGCGCGGCATGTCTCCGAGCACGATCAGGTAGCCCTCCGCGGCGCCCGCGGCTTCCACCCCTGCGGCGATCGAGGTGCCGAGCCCCTCTTCAAAACGGGCGTTGCGAACCACGGTGGCGCCTGGAAGAACGGCCTGCACCCGCGGGGCCTCGAAGCCCGCGACCACCACGATCCGCTCCAGACCCGCCCCGAGCATCGTCTTCCAGACCGCCTCGACGACGAACCCCGATCCCCAGGGGGCAAGCAGCTTGTTGACGCCGCCCATCCGCTCCGAACGTCCCGCCGCAAGCAGGATCCCGGCGATCGTCATCGCATCCGCTTGACCTGCACGATCTCGGCGAGGATTGCGAGCGCGATCTCCTCGGGCGTCCGCGCGCCGATGGCGAGCCCGACCGGGCCGCGGATGCGGTCGAGATCCTCCTCCGAGAATCCTTTGGCCCGCATGCGTTCGCGGCGCGACGCCTGGGTCGATCGGCCCCCGAGGGCGCCGATGTAGGGTGCGGGGCTCCGCAGGAGAATCTCAAGCGCCGGATCGTCGATCTTGGGATCGTGGGTCAGCAGGATCGCATACGTCTCCTCGTCCGGAGGAAAGCCGCACAGCGCGTCTTGCGGCCACTCGGCGACGAGCAGGTCCGGAGGGTCGGGGAACCGCTCCGCGGTCGCGAACGCCGCTCTCGGATCCACGACAACGCTGGTGAACCCGAGGTCGCGTGCGAGGCGAACCAAGGGCACGGCGATATGCACGGCGCCGACGATGAGAAGCCGGTCCGGTGCGGGCATGACGTGGACGAAACACGGAACGCCCTCGACCTCGGCCACACCGTCCTCGCGCCGTCCCCATGCGCTCCTTGCTGCTTCCACAGCCGGCAAAAGGCCTCCCGACGACGCGCCGGTCGGGCTCCACACCAGGTGTGTCGGCCGATTCGGGTCGAGGCTGGCCACGCGCACGCAGGCGAGGCCCTCGTCGGCCATCCGCAGCACGTCCCACCAACCCGTCCCGTCGGGTCCGTCCTCCTCAAGGGCCGGACGCTCGACCCACACTTGGATTCCGCCGCCGCAAGAGAGACCGACCTCCCATCCGTCGTCGGACGCTTCTCCAAATTCGAGCAGTCTGGGCCGGCCGTCCCCGAGCACCGACAGGGCTTCGGTGATCACCGCCCCCTCCACGCAGCCGCCGCTCACCGACCCCACGCTCAGACCGTCGTCGCGCACGGCCATGCAGGCACCGGTCGGGCGCGGGGACGAGCCCCGCGTCTGGACCACCGTGGCCAACGCGAACCGCCGGCCTTCGGCCGTCCACTCCAGCACCGCTCCGGCGACGGCGCGCATCTAGTCGAGGTCGCCCGGCTGCATCGGAAGGCGCCGAATGCGCTTGCCGGTCGCGGCGAAGATCGCGTTCATCAACGCGGGCGGCACCGGCGGGTAGGTGGGCTCGCCCATTCCTCCCGGCGAGTTGGCGCCCTCGATGAAGTGCACTTCCACATTCGGCATGTCGGCGATCTTGATCCACGGGTAATCGAAGTAGGAGCTCTGTTCGACTCCGCCGTTCGCGATCGTGATGCCCGCGTGCAAGGCCGTGGAGATTCCGTCGACCACACACCCCTCGGCTTGGGCGCTGGCCCCGCTCGGACTCACGACCACCCCGCAATCGATGGCCTCGACCACGCGGTCCACCTTCACCTCGCCCGCTCTCACGGTCACTTCGGCGACGACCGCGACATACGAGCCGAAGCCCGCGAAGCACGCGACGCCTTGGGCGGAGCCCTTGGGCATCTCGCGGCCCCACTGCGCCTTCTCCTTCACAGTCTCGACGCACTTCTTCAGCCTGGGATCTTGCAGGAGTTTCAAGCGAAGTTCGAGCGGGTCCTGGCCGCCCAGATGCGCCAGTTCGTCGAAGAAGGACTCCTCGACGAAGCACGTCTGGGAGGCGCCGACCGAGCGCCATGCGCCGGTTGGAACGGGAATGTTCGCACCGCCGTTGCGCTGCTGCACGTTCGCTACGTCGTAGGCGATGCGCGTGCGGGAGAAATCCCCGCCGCCCCGCCGC
Source organism: Fimbriimonadaceae bacterium (assembly GCA_023957775.1). Taxonomy (NCBI): domain Bacteria; kingdom Bacillati; phylum Armatimonadota; class Fimbriimonadia; order Fimbriimonadales; family Fimbriimonadaceae; species Fimbriimonadaceae bacterium. The sequence continues at coordinate 143,764 of JAMLGR010000007.1, forward strand.
CCCGACGGGCCCATCATCTGGTGAAGCCACGCGACCGGCATGCCCTGCGCGTCCACCGCACCCATCAGGGCGTGGTGGCTGGTGGGGCGGTAGAAGTCATGGCGCATGTCGTCGTCGCGCGACCAGATCACCTGCACCGGACCGCCGATCGCCTTCGAGAGAAGCGCAGCCTCCGTCGCGTAGTCGCCCTGAAGGCGCCGGCCGAATCCTCCGCCGATCATCGGGACGTGCACCGTCACCGCCGTCAGGGGCAGGCCGAGGGTTTGTGCGACCGAGGAGCGCACCCCGTCCGCGCCCTGGGTGGGAGCCCAAAGCTCGGCGGAGTCGGCCTTCACGTCGGCGATGCAGTTCATCGGCTCCAACGGCGAGTGCGACAGGAACGGAAGGTCGTACTCCGCGCGGAGGCTCTTCGCACCGCCGACGGCTGGAAACTCGCCGACCGCGTCCACCAAGGCCTGGCGGATCTTCGCGCTGTCGAGATCGGCGTTCGGGCCCATGTCCCAGTCGATCTCGAGCACGCGGCGCCCCTCGAGGGCCGCCCACGTGTGGTCGGCGACGACCGCGATGCCCGAGGGCTGCTCGACGACCTTGCGTACGCCGGGAATCCGCATCGTGCGCGAATCGTCGAACGACTTCGCCCGAGCGCCAAACGCCGGCGGGCGTGCGATCGCGGCGACCGCGGCGCCCTTGGGCCGAAGGTCCGACGCATACTGCGCCTTGCCCATAGCGATGTCGCGGGCATCGATCCGTCCCACCCGCTTGCCCACGAGCTTGAACGCCTCGGGGCTCTTGAGCTGGACGGATTGGCGATCGGGGACCGGAAGGGTCGCGGCCAACTCGACCAGCTCGCCAAAGGGGGCTTCGCGACCGGGACCCGGGTGCGACACCTTGCCGTTCTCGGCGTGGCACTCGGACGCGGGCACGCCCCACTTCTGGGCGGCCGCGGCGACCAGCATCGTCCGGGCGGTTGCGCCGGTGAGGCGAAGCGGTCCCCACATCGAACGCACCGAACTGCTGCCGCCCGTGCCTTGGGAGCCGTACTTCTCACGGTCGCCGTCGGCCTGCTCCACACGCACGTTCTCCCAAGGAATGTCCAACTCCTCGGCGACGAGGGTGGCGAGCACCGTGCGGGCACCTTGCCCCATGTCGGACTTGGAAATCGTGACGGTCGCAATGCCGTTGGAATCAAGGCGGAGCCAAGCGCTCGGGATCAGTTCGGCCTTGCCGGCGCCGCTCTTCAGGAGCCCTTCTTCCAACGTGGGGCGGGCGTAACAACCGAGGACCAATCCTGCGCCGGCACCGGCGGTGACCTTCAGAAGCGTTCGTCGGGAAAGCGATGGTTGGCTGCTCATGGCTGCTCCTCCTTGGCCGCGCGGTGGATGGCCGCGCGGATGCGCTGGTACGTGCCGCACCGGCAAACGTTGTGCTGCATGGCCTCGTCGATCTGCTCGTTGGACGGGCGGGGCGTCGAGGCCAAGAGGGCCGCCGCGCTCATGATCTGACCCGTCTGGCAGTAGCCGCACTGCGCGACGTCCTCCGCGACCCAGGCGCGCTGCACCGGGTGCGATCCGTCGGGCGACAGGCCCTCGATGGTCGTGATCTTCTTGCCGACCGCGTCGGCGACGGGGAGGAGGCAGGACCGAAACGCGGCGCCGTCGAGATGCACCGTGCAAGAGCCACAAGAGCCGACGCCGCATCCGTACTTGGCGCCCGTCAGCCCCAGGTTGTCTCGCAACACCCACAGAAGGGGCGTGGTCGGCACCGCTTCCACCTTGTGTTCCTTGCCGTTGACGACGAGCACGAATTCTTTCATATGGGATGGGCCTCCGTCTTTCTACTGTACTACGGGTGGGCGTGGTGGGCGGGTTAGCCGGCGAGGGAAGTTGCTCGCAAAGAACGCTATGGACGCAAAGGGAAATCCCTCCGTTCCGGTCTTGCCTGATAAACTCTCGGGGTGCTCGTCCCCTTTCTTGCCGCCGCCCTGCTCGGCGGAATGGCGCCTCTCAAGATCGTCGTCTTCGGTGACTCCACCACGGCCTTGCGGACCGGCGTCCATCTCGTCTACGCCGACCGCCTCGCGGAAGAGTTGGCGAGCCAGGGGATCGCATCGCAAATCGTCAATGCGGGAGTCGGGGGCAACACGACCCGCCAAGCGGTGGCCCGCCTCGAGCACGACGTATTGGCCCGCGACCCCGACCTCGTAATCATCCAGTTCGGCCTGAACGACTCGGCGGTCGACGTGCTCCGCGGGCGCACGGAACCGCGCGTGTCCCGCTCGGAGTACGAGTGGAACCTCCGCACGATCATCCGGCGGATCAAGGAACGGGGAGGCGAGCCGATCCTCGCGACGCCCAACCCGGGAATCTGGTCGGAGCGCCTCCTCGAGACCTACGGCCAGCCCCCGTACGACGTCAACGACCGTTGGGGATTCAACGTCTATAACGCTCGCTATGCCGAGTCCGTGAGGCGTATAGCGAAGGAAACGGACGTGCCGCTGGTCGACGTGTATCGGATGTACGAGGCCCAGGACCGCAACCCCGAGAAGATCGAGGGTTGGCTCTCGGACGGGCTCCACCCCAACGACGAGGGACACCGCGCCCTGGCGGCCGTGCTCGCGCGCCGCGTGGCCGATCTCTTGGCCTTGAACGGCCACCCGCGGGTGGCGGGCACGTGGAGGGCGGTAGTTCGCAACGGCGTTCCGCTGGGTGCCGAAGCGGACGGCTGGTCGCCTTCGCCCGAGGGCCTGGTGGGTAACGGGCCGGGGAACCGCCTGGTTTCCAGGGTCTCGATCGGCGACGGGGACTTCCGCATCACCGCGCGGCTGAAGATGGACGATCAGAAGGGCAGCGCGGCCGCGTTCTTTCTGGACGACTCGGTCTTCGGGTTCGAGGGCGCAAAGGAGACGCTCTTCGTGTCGGGCGGGGCGTTCGGCGACCTCCAACTGCTCCAACCCTCGGAGGCCGTGTTCAAGCGGGGGGCGTGGATCGCTTTCGAGGCCTCGCGCCAGGGTGGAACGCTCACGTGCTCGATCGATGGGAAGGTCGTTGCGAGCGCGCCCGATTCCGGTCCCGTCCACGCCTTCGGGTTCGACCCCTTCCGCAGCCGCATGACCGTCGAGTCGCTCGAGGTTCGGGGAGAGCTTGAGGACAGGGAGGTTTCCCAGATGGCGCGCGGCTACACTATTCCCACGCTTGACCTTTCGGGCGACAAGTCGAGGCAGTTCGTCGTGGACCGGGAAGAGGGCCAATACCTGGGACATCCCACCACGGTGCTCCTCGAAGACGGCAAGACGATCCTCACCGTGTTCCCCAAGGGGCACGGGCGCGGTCCGATCGTGCTCAAACGCAGCGAAGACGGCGGCAAAACGTGGTCCGAGCGGCTTTCGACGCCCGAAAACTGGGCGACGAGCCTCGAGACCCCGACGATCCACCGCACGATCGACCCGCGCACGGGCAAGCGCAGGCTGATCGTGTTTTCCGGGCTCTATCCCATTCGGCGGGCCGTGTCGGAGGACGATGGAGCCACATGGTCGCCCCTGGAGAAGGTGGGCGATTTCGGCGGCATCGTGGCGATGGCGAGCGTGGCCAGGCTGTCCAACGGCGACTACGCGGCGTGGTTCCACGACGACGGGCGCTTCTTCGCCAACTCGGGCAAGGCCACTTCGACGTTCACCCTATACCAGACGGTTTCCGGCGATGGCGGCCTGACGTGGGAGGCCCCACGCGCCATCTGGTCGGGCAGCGACGTGCACCTGTGCGAGCCGGGAGTGGTCCGCTCGCCCGACGGCCGCCAACTCGCGCTGCTGCTGCGCGAAAACAGCCGTCGCCGCAACAGTTTCGTGATGTTCTCGAACGACGAAGCCCAGACGTGGACCGCGCCGCGCGAACTTCCCGCGGCCCTGACCGGAGACCGCCACACGGCCAAGTACCTGCCGGACGGCCGGCTGTTCATCTCGTTTCGCGACACGACGCGCGAAAGCCCGACGCAGGGGGACTGGGTCGCATGGGTGGGCACGTACGACGACATCGTGGACAGGCGCGAGGGGCAGTATCGAGTGCGCCTGATGGACAACCAGGACTCTTGGGATTGCGCCTATCCGGGCGTCGAGGTCCTGCCCGACGGCACGATCGCGACCACCACCTACGGCCATTGGGAGGCGGGCAAGGAGCCCTACGTGGTGTGCGTGCGGCTTCGGGTGGAGGAGTTGGACGCGCTGGCCAAGCAGGGCAAGCTGCTGGGCGCCGCGCCGGACACCGCGTTGTTCCAAGATGGCCTCGACGGTGCCGCGGAGGTCCGCAGCCCGTCGTTGGCGGCGACGCCCCACGCGCTGGTAGCGGTGGCCGAAGCGCGGCGGGAGCGGGCGGGCGATCTGCCCAACAACATCGACCTCGTGATGCGCCGAAGCACCGACGGTGGCCAGACGTGGAGCGCGGTGGAAACGATCGTGGACCCGCCCGGCACCGAAGGCGCGAGCCGTCCTCAGCTCACGTACGACTCGGCTTCGGGGGTCTTGTGGCTGGCGTACACGTACGGCTCACGCGGATTGGGCACCCAGGAGTCACGCCCGGGCTTTGGGGTGTTCGAGACCCTGCAGCTCCTCGTGCGGCGCAGCGAAGACGACGGCGCGACCTGGTCGGACGCGGTGAACATCACCACGCAGGTGAAGCAGCGCGCCTGGCGGGCGCTCTGGACGTCGCCGGGAAGCGGTGCCGTGCTGCGATCAGGCCGGATCGTGCTCCCTGCGACGGCGATCGACGAGAACGGCATCGTGCAATCGCGCGCCTTGCTGAGCGACGACCACGGCCGGTCGTGGCGCTGTTCGAAGCTCGCGGCGGCCGGTGCCGTGGATGGCGCCGTTGTGGAGCGCGAGGACGGATCGCTCCTGCTCTCGATGGGAAGCCTGCAGGGCGTGGGGCTTCGGGCGCATGCCGCGTCGAGTGACGGGGGCGAGACGTGGGAGGCGTTCGACCACGACCCGTGGCTCATCGCTCCCCCGACCCGAGGGGGGTTGGCGGTCGCCGAGGACGGCACGTGGGTGTTCTCGGGCCCGGCCGACACGTTGCCCCGAAGGCTGGCCCTGCGCGTCAGCCACGACCAGGGCGCGACGTGGGCGATGGGCACCGTCGTCCAAGAGGGTCCTGCAGGCGCGTCCAGCCTCACGCGGGTGGGCAAGAAGGTCGGCGTCCTGTACGAAGCCGGCCCAGCCATCCGATTCCGGTGGTGGGAGGGGGGCTGATCTGAGTTATCGGTGTCGGGCCACCATTTCGGCCAGCCGTGCCAGGCCGGCCTCCAGGTTGTCTCTTGGCGGGCCGAAGGAGAACCGTACGGTCTGCTCCAGGGGCGACGGCGCGGGGCGCCGGCGGTGCGGGTTCACGTCGAAGAACTCGCCCGGGACTGTGAGCACGTTGTGCAGGAATGCGGCCCGCATGAACCCGATTCCCGTGTTGAGAGGCGAGGGGAGTTCGGCCACGCTGCCAAACGCGTAGAACGTGCCCTCGGGGTCTCTCGCGAAGGTGACGCCCATGGCCTTGAGGGCGTCCAGCGTGAGGCGTTGCTTCTCGGCGAACACGGCCCGGGTCGCGGACGTCTCGCGGTCGGCCTGTTCGGGCTCGAGGGCGCGCAGGGCGGCCTTCTGGATGGGCCGGCACGGACCGCCGTCGAGGAACGATCCAGCCGCGGTGAGGGTTTGGATCACCTTCTTCGGCGCCACGACCCAGCCCATGCGCCACCCCGGATAGCGGAACGACTTGGTCAGGCCGTCCACGATCACCACGGGATCCTCGTCCACGTCCTCCACGTAGGCGGCCGAGCTCACGGGTCCTTGCGCGCCGTTCGCATAGAAGTAGTGCGAGTAGAACTCGTCCATCAGCAGCGTGCAGGACCGTTCGCGCGCGAGGCGCACCCACTCCCGCAGCTCGTCGCCCCACACCACGGTGCCCGTGGGATTGCACGGGTTGCTGATCAGGAGCGCGCCGAGACGTTCGTCGGTCACCCTCCGCTCCAGTGCGTCCGGCTCGATGCGAAAGCCCGTCGACGGTTCCAACTCGATCCAGACGGGGTCGACGCCCGAGAACGTGGTGAGCAGGTCCTCGTAGGCCGTGTAGTCGGGGGTGAAGTAGCCGAGCCGCTGGTGGGCGAGGGCCGCGCCGATCCGGGTGAGCGCCGCCCGCCCGCCCGGGGCGATAGCCACGTTCTCAACGGTGTATTGGGAGGGCTTGCCTTGCCGGTACAGGCGGTTCATATAGTCCGCCACGGCTTCGCGCAGTTCGGGGATGCCCTCGACCGGACCGTACGCGTGATCGGCGGCCTCGATCGGCATCGAGTCGATGCGTGGAGGGGCGCCGTCGATCATCCCGACCTCCGGCTGGCCCTGGCCTAGGTTCGACCACGCGGGATCGCCCATTCGGTAGCCGATCTTCATCGCCTCCACGTTCACGCGGATCACTCCCATGAAGGGAAGGTCGCGGAAGGCGGAGGGGTTGTCGGTGGCGTGCATTCGCCAGTGATACCCGGTGCCGCGGGGGCGGGTCCGCCCCTGCGGCGTTTGTCGTTTGTCGCTTAGGAGTTGGCGGGGGCGGTCGATCCGCTCCATTCCGAGGACCGGCGCCGTGCGAGCCATCCGTCGACCGAGAACGCGCCTGCGCCCTTCCAAATCAGCGTGGCGGCCATCGGGATCGCAAGCAGGAAGAACTCGATTCCCTCGCCTTGCTGGGCGCCCATCCAGTTCATGAAGAACCCGTTGGGAAGGTGCACCTTGAGCATGGCGACCGCCAGCACCGTGCCGATGCCGAACGCGGCGATGCGCGTGAGGAAGCCGAAGATCAGGCCGAGCGCTCCAAAGAACTCGGCGACGATCGCAAGGAAGGCGAACGCGGCGGGGATCCCCATCTGTTGGGTGAAGAATCCCATCGTGCCGTCGAAGCCGTTGCCGCCGAACCAGCCCAGCAGCTTCTGCGCGCCGTGCGCGAACATGACCGTTCCCAGCGCGATCCGCAAGAGGGTCAGCGCTCCGTTGTCTCGAGTCGAAAGCAGTGTTTTCATCGTTCCTATCTCCTGCAACTGGGGGCCGCCGGCTCTCGTCCGGGCCATTGCTTGTATTAGCAATAGTTGCTATGTCAATCATTATTCCACAAAAATAGTTGACAATGCAACTATCATGGTAAAATTCCATCCGTGAGACTTCCCAAGGAGCAGCACGAGGCATGGGTCGCCTTCTTCGTCGGCCACGGCCTCCTCACGAAGAAGATCGAGCACGCGCTAGCCGTGGCGGGTTGCCCGGGGCTCGAGGTCTACGACGTCCTGCTCGCGTTGGAGATGGCGCCCGACCAGAGGTTGCGGATGTCGGATCTGGCCAATGCGATCGTCTACTCGCGCAGCGGACTGACCCGACTCGTGGACCGGTTGGAGCGCCTCGGTTGGATTCGTCGCGAGCGCTGCCCTCAGGATCGAAGGTCCACGTACGCCGTGTTGACGGACGCGGGGCTTGCAGCGCGCGAATCTGCGTGGCCGGTGTACCGCACGGCGATCCAAGAGCACTTCGGCTCAAGGATGAGCGCCGAGGAGGCTCGGACGCTGGCCGAGATCCTCGGAAGGTTTGCGGCGCACCCCCTGTCCGAATGCGGGGGAGCCGCCGACCCCCACCCGCCGACCAACGGCGGGACCGTAGCCCCTCGCGCGCGGGGATAATCGAAGGAAGGAGACATGCAATGGCAAATATCAGTGAAATCGAAGGAATCGGGCCCGCCTACGGGGAGAAACTGGCCGGGATCGGCGTGAACACCGTGGAAAAGCTGCTCGAGCGTGGCGCGTCCAAGAAGGGGCGCGAAGAGATCGCCGAGGCAGCCGACGTGAGCGAGACGCTGGTGCTCAAGTGGGTGAACCGCGCGGACCTCGCCCGAATCAAGGGCATCGGCTCGGAGTACGCCGACCTCCTGGAAGGGTCCGGTGTGGACAGCGTCCCCGAGCTTGCGCAGCGCAACCCCGCGAACCTTGCCGCGAAGATGGTCGAGGTCAACCGGGAGAAGAGCCTTGTCCGCCAGGTGCCCGTCGAGAGCGAGGTCGAGCGTTGGGTCGCCGAGGCGAAGGTGTTGGGTCGGGTGGTCACGCACTAGGGCATCTCCAGCAATTCGGCCGGTGTCCGGGCGCGGATCGCGTGCCGAAAATAGGCGGTGATGGGGCTCTTTGCTGTAATCGCAGGCGTGGTCATGGGTTGGAGCGGCACCGCTCCCGATGTGAGCCAGGCGTCGATCCCGAACCGTCCGGTCGTCGGTGCCGTGTTGGGCACGCGTTTTGAGATGACCGAGGCGGTGATGGAAGCCGACGGACGAAGTGCGACGTACTCCCAGGATCTCGGCTCCGATGAGATACGACCCTACAAGTTCCGGATTCGAGACCACGGGCCGGGGCGTGCCGACCGCACGATCTACTTTCGGATCAACGCGGATTGGGATCAGCGATTGGATGGAAAGACCCTAACTTGGAAACCGAGCGCCTTCAGCTCCCCGGAGGACCTGAAGCAGAAGCTGATGCACCTTGGCGCAGTAAGGTTCCCGAGAGGGATCGTGAAGGTCACGGTGTCGACCCTCCCGGCGGGAGGCGGCACGGCCTCGTCAGTGGACTTCCGCGAGCAGTACTCCGTGCGGCTCGAATTCGGCAAGGTGAAGGACGGTACCCTTCCCGGCAAGGTTATCCTCGCCCTTCCCGACACCAAGAAGAGCTGGATTGCCGGCACCTTCCGGGCCGAGTATCGCGTTGAGAATTGTCTCGGAAGATCTACTCATACCCGGGCCTTGACCCCAACTCGAATTCGTAGAGCACCCGTACTCCCGCCGCATCAAGCTCTGGCAGCGCCTCGAACCGCTCGATGAGCGGCGACGGGTCGGCCCCATTGGGCACGGCAAGTCCCGCCAGCAACTGAAACTTGTGCGCCAGGATGTCGCGAAGATTCGCCGTGGTGTTGCGCGCGTGGCCTGCGGGGTACATCACCAAGCCGCTGTCGTGGCGCGTGCCGGCGGTGTCCTCGATCACGATCGACGTGGGGATGCCGTCGGGGTATTTCGCGTCGTAATCGGGACCGCCGTGGCGAAACTCGATGCGCTCCATCAGTGCTCGGGTGACCGGGTGGAAGATTGCCGTGTCGGCCACCTGGTAGTCGTACGGATCGAGCATCAGGGCCTTCCAGATCGCGTCGTTGCCTTGGGGCAGTGAGCCGCGTTCCAACGCCTTTCGGATGAGTGTCGCCACGATGTAGGCCATCGAATGGTCGGCGCTTTGGCGCGTGTGCGGGTCCTTCTTCATCGGATTGCCGATGATGCCGAACGCCGGCTCGTAGGCTACGATCTCGATGCGACGGATGCGCGCGCCCGAGGGATCCTCGAGGAGCTCGGGGGCCGACGCCAGGAGGTCGATCGCGCCCTGCAGCGCGCCTGCGGACTGGTGTTCGTACAGCCCAAGCTTGAAGTGCATGCCCATCACGGCGAAGTCGTCGCTGCGCATCGCGAGGACCAGGTCGAAGGGGCTGTCGCCTTGCTCCTTCCAGCGGGCGGACCCTTCGGTCGTCGGTTCGAAGTAGCGCCAGATCGCCTCGGGGTTCCGAAAGATGTCCTTCGGGCCCGTGAATCCCGCCAGAGAGCGCTTCATGCAGAGGATCGCGGCCTCGGTGCTGATCGCGGCGCTGGCACCCTTGGAGTCGGATAGCTGCTTCCCGGCCCGAATCGCGCGCCAGGGGATGAAGTGCGCGACGAACATGCCGATCGCAGACTCGATCTGCTCGGCCGTCGCACCCATCAAGGCGCCGTACGCGGCGGCAGAGCCGATCGCTCCGTGTACCACGTGGTCGATCTTGTAAGTCTTGAGGCTGAACACCTCGGCGAGCCTGCCTCGAATCTCGTCGATGAGGACCATGGCTTTGAGGGCGGTCGCGCCGTCGAGCCCCTGTTGCTGGCACGCAGCGATCGCCACGGGATAGAAGTCGTTGTGCCCGAACTCGCCCGCGGTGTGGCCAAGGGCGGGGTTGTAGCCGAAGTTGGTGCCGTTCGAGTCCCACTCCCGCACGGCCGAACTGTTGGAGACCACGGCCTTCTCCGCCTTCACCCGGGCCTCGGAACCGAACACGGCCGCACCCTGGGGATCGGGATACTCCAGCGCTTCCCGCCGAAGAAGGGTGGGCGCGTTCGTGCCCAACGAGAGGGCCGAGAGTCCGCACAGCACGGCATCGGTATGGAACAGGCGGGTGCGTTCAAGCACTGCGGGTGCCGGTTCGCCGGAGCGCATGAATTCGAGGGCGTACCGCCCAAGGCCGAGGGCTTGGTTCGAGTCGCGCGAAAGGGTGGTGAAGTCGCTCATGGGACGGGGAGATTATGGCGCGAGACCGCGGGGGGCGGCTCATCCTCCCTGGGAGTGCGCCCGCTTGCGCGTCGCCCTGAATCTGGGAGTGCGCGCGCTTGCGCGTCGCCCTGAATCTGGGAGTGCGCGCGCTTGCGCGTCGCCCTGAATCTGGGAGTGCGCGCGCTTGCGCGTCGCCCTGAATCTGGGAGTGCGCCCGCTTGCGCGTCGCCCTGAATCTGGGAGTGCGCCCGCTTGCGCGTCGCCCTGAATCTGGGAGTGCGCGCGCTTGCGCGTCGCCCTGAATTCGCCGAACTTGTTCGGCTCCCCGTCCGCGCGGCGAGCCGCTCGGGTGCAAGGCGACGACCAAGGTCGCGCACTCCCAAGGCGACGAGCTAGACTGTTTCGGTGCAGATTCGACCCTTGCACGCGGACGACTCGTTCGAGGAGCTCACGGCGCTCATCCGGGCGGCGTATGCCCAGCTCGCCGCCCTCGGTTTTCGCTACTGGGGAACGTATCAGAGCGTGGAGGACACCCGCCATCGGTGCGCCTCGGGCACCTGTTTGGTGGCGCTGGCGGAAGGCCGGATCGTGGGCACGGTGCTGCTCAAGGAGATCTTCGACGAGGACGACCCCGCGCTGTACCTCGAGCCGGGCACCCGTGTGGTCAGCCAGTTCGCCATCTTGCCGGAGTTACAGGGGCGGGGCACCGGGAGCAAACTCCTCAAAGAGGCCGAGCGGGTGGCGCGTCGGGCCGGAGCAAGCCAGGTCGCGCTCGACACGGCGGAGGGGGCGGCGCACCTGATCGCCTTCTACGAGAAGCGCGGGTACCGCTTGGCCGGCACGGTCGACTGGCACGACACGAACTACGTGAGCGTGCTGATGGCCAAGACGCTGGACTAGGGCCATATTCGCCAAGCAACCCTGTCAAGCTTCGCCTGCCAACCTGAGGAAGGCGATCCAGTCGGAGACCAGGTGAGTCTTGCGTGCAGGGCCTTGGTGCTGGGATTAACCCAGGGGCCGCTTGGCTCACTTCGTCGATTCAAGACCAAGGCAACGCCGAATGGAAGCATCAAGCTGGAGAGCGCGGCCCAACCGAAGTTGATTCTCAGGCTCAAGCAGGGTCGATAGAAGATCGGCTGTGTTCGGTTCGATCAGCGGACGGTGCGTCCAATAGGGTCTCGTCTTGGCCAGCACCAACTTGCCGCACAAGAGAACCGGGTTCTGCAGACTGCCACCCGCAATCGTCAGGGCGCAAGATGCGTCCCAAATCCGCTTGTCTTTGCGGTGCCGCCGCCACACCGCATGTACGGTTGGGCTCAGGGCGTCGACAACAAGTCTGAGCTCCTCGCTGAGACGAAGAGCCTCTCGCTCGTTCGACGCGATGACGAATCCTCGGGGGAAGATCTTCGTGGGCACGTTACGGCTCAATTGGCTGCGGAGTCATCAACAGCGTGGGCGGGGTCTCTGTGTTCAACTCCAGATTTGGCTTTGGGGAGCCTCAGCTTCCCCAGGAAGGGGAGGTCGGTCTCTTGTATCGACATGAGCGCGAAGAAGATCACCAGATAGCTCGCAAGTGTCCCGGAGCAGAGCAACACCGCGATCCAGACAATCGAGGAGATACCAACAACTAACGCTGTGATCGCGAGGAATTGCCTCCCTGCGTCCCGAGTCAACCCACCGGTGCGGATTCGAAAAACCGAGGCGACCGTCCCAAAGAGGCCGCAAACCGCGAGCGGAATCAAGATCATCAGGTAACCGCCCGGAAAGACCCATCGAAGGGGATCCGAGAATCCATGTTCAAGAGAGATCGTCACCGACCCGACGCCACAGGCAAGAGTGAACGCGGCCAGAACGAGCGCGTGAACGACTTGGCGAGTGGCGATCCGCATGCTGGGCTCCTACATCCCAAAGAGTGTTGGGCTGATCGGTTGCAGGGTGAACACTTCTACATGCTTGGCCCAATGAGGGTTTCGTTTCCGTGGTGCAGATCCGACCAGGATCTCCGTCATACGGTTTGGTCGGGACGCACGTGCTCCCATTGTCACCCTGAGGATCGAGCGACGCGTACCGTAGCTAGACAACACCGAATCGAAGCATCCAGTGCTTCCCGGTCCTGCCAAGGTGGGCGTTCAGCTGAGCCTTCGTTCCTAGCGCTCAAGAATCATCTGGCGAACAAGTCCGGGCAAAGATGATGCCAGAATCGCGACGACCCAATAGGCTGAATGGCGGAAATTACGGACTCCGCAAACTCGCATGGCGATGTATACGGTGGCGAACAGAAAGATTCCTGCCACGTCGCAAATGACTAGGGCTTCCGCCTGATCAGATGGAGACTTGATTGCAAAAAGAACCCCCGCGATGCCCCAGAACACCAGGACGACAATCGCAAGGAACGACGTCTCAATCGTTAGTGACCGAATGCGGACAATGCTGGCATAGGTGATCGTGACCGCACAAGCAGCAATGATTGCATAGGTACACGAAAAGCCGACAATCACACCGATGACGGTCAGGGAGAGACTGATGCCGGTGAAGACCAATTGCGCTATGGTGAGGCTTGGACCTTCCTCCAATTCATCCTCATGTGTCATCGAACTTCGCTGCTGCCGTTGCTCGTTGGGTTCGTTTGAGGTTCTTCCCTTGCAGCGTCCTTCTGAAACTTGTCACCTGCCAAAAGGAGATCGCCAATTCTCGCTAGAGCAAGGGCCAACGCTGCATAGATCCCAAAGAGAGCGGTGACTGCGACGTCTATGGGTCGAATGTCGGGACGTTTTACAAGAGCGGAAATGCTAAGGCATCCCGTTAGGAGGATCAGGCCCCACAGCCAAAAGCCGACCCGCAGCCGTCTCAATCCCTGCTCCAGACTTCTCGAAATGAGTGCGCACAGGAGGAGTGTCAGCGCTACGTGGAAGAGCGCATAAGCAAGACTCCAAGTGAACCCAGTCATGAAATCCTCGACCTACGATCAAGACAATAAATCAAACTGCTGCATCCATTCTACACTGGATCGTTACTGCTATTGGAGGATCTCTGGCTTCGGCACGGTGCTATTCCCGTCGTCTCGGCAATCCACATAGTACCAAGACGTAGCAGGATGCCAAAGTGCTTAGAACAGCCAACGCTACCAACACTCGGGCATAGGTTGGACCAGCGACCTTGAGCATGGACATACCCAAGAGGACGGGTGCGTAGAAGCCAACAACTATGTAGAGTGCTCGATCGGCTTTCGAAGCGATTCTTGCCATCCCTGATCTTGGGCGGAGTCTTGCGATGGCCACGATCGCCAAACAGAATGTCAATGTTGCGATCATGACCGCAACGTGATCAACCACGCCAATCCTCCTGGTCGAGCATGCATGCCGTCAGAATGAATCTCTTTGGCGGGAGTCCATGCGTTCTCCAACGGCGCCGATCCAATTTCACGGTTTCTTGATCGAGCTATTGATCCTCAAGACTCGCATCTGTAGGTCGCGCAATTCTCGTTGGCCATAGACCCAGTCCCAGTCATCGCCCCGAAACGCGGACCACACACCTGCACAAGCGACTACAACCCAGAGAAGGCCGATCGACAAGCAGATAGCCCGAATCATACCATGGCTCTTAGGTCCGAGTACGCAGAGCAGACCAAGCAACATGAGGAAAATCAATGCGCTCGTAACGCCATAGATCCATATGAGGGCGACGCTGAAGCCGACTACTCCGGTCACGCCTTGTTGAAGAGCGTCGCCTTGATCCATCAGCTTGATTCGAAGGGAGTTGTCGCCGCCCAGGATGAGCTTTGTCGCGAACCACCAACCCCCTCCATAGTACAGCGACACCGCGAATCCGAAGATCGCGATCGCAATCAGAAGACCGGCTCTGCGTTGGAGCGCCCGCTTGATCGATCGTCAGGTTCTCGATGCCCCTTCTCTGTCACCCGTCATGTTCCCTGCAGGCAGCCCAACTCCTGCGAGCCCCTTCATCGTCTCCCCCATCGCCTCGCCGATCAAAGTGTAGGTCTCGGCGTTGCAGTTCCAGTGGTAGCCCTGCGCGTTGGGCGAGGCTTCGGTCGGCCGCCAGAAGGACCTCGTCCCGACGAACGCCACGTTGCCCTTGAACTCGGGGCGCTGGGCGACGGCGGCTTGGGCCGCCATCAGCGCCAGCGCGCGGGGATGCGTCTCCTCGAGCCCGCTCATGCCGGTCTCCGCGATGACGAAAGGCAGCTTGGGGGCGCCGAGATCCTTGCGCATGTCCTGGATGAAGTGCGCCATGTTGCTCTCGTATTCGGCCGTGAACGGCTCGCTGATGCGGTCGTTCCAGCCCTGGTGCCACGCGACCCCCGACAGCACGTAGCGGCCGTCGCTGCCCGGAACCAACTCCTGGACCCTCGTAAGCGCGCTCTTCACGAGCGACACCGTCTGCCGGTAGTAGTGGCCCACGATCTCCGGGTTCTGGGCGATGGCCGCGTCGGTCTTCTCGCCGAGGGAGTACGGCACCTTGCCGGCGCTGGGCGGGCGGAAGTCCACGCCTAGGCTCTTGCCGCCCCAGGCGCACTTGATCAGCAGCACCGGCTCGTCGTACGCGTCGCCCACGACCCAACCGAAGCCGAGCTCGGGGCCGATCAGATTCTCGTTCGCGCCGTAGCCCGCGGCGAGCGGCCCCTTCCGATCGAGATAGTCGATCCACACATCGTCCCGCCTGCGCCACTGCCCGTCCGGGCCGAGGAACTTCGAGAACCGCTTCGCCGTCGCGGGGTCGTGCGCCAAGAACTCTAGGGACCCCTTGCCCTCGTTGCGCTTGGGGTCCGCGGACACGAAGCCGTGCCCCTCCATGTTCGACTGTCCGGCGAGGATGAACACGCGCACGGGCTTTGGCGCGACCTGCCCCGCGGCCCACGCCGCCGAGAGCAGAACGGCGCTGGCTGCGAACGAGCGCAGGCGAGGCGAAACGGCGTGGATCTGCATGGGATGATTCTAAACCAGGTTTCGCCCCTGTGCACGCGAGCGGTCGATGCGGTTCCGCCGTCGTGGAGCGGGTCGTGCCCCCGCGCTTTACCCCGAGCCGACCACGCGGATGCCGGGGGCCGGCACGTAGTAGCCCTCGAGATGGAGCCTCGCCGGGCTGCTTCGGAGGGCCGGGGGCACCGCGAATTCGAACACCCGCGACTCACCATGCCGCAACCAAAGGCCACCACGTTCGACGGGCTCCCTTGCGGGCACCTGGTGCCAGGTTCCGTCCGGTCCAAGGACCTCCAAAGTCAGCTCGCGAAGGAGGGTCGCCTCGGCCTCCCTCTCCCGGACCGCGATCTTTTCCGGCGCGAACGCCAAATCGTACACCTCTCGGGCCGCACCAGCGAGACCCACGCGCCCGACCAGCACCCGACCCTTCTCAAGCCAGATCCCGCGCTCCGCGTCCCAGATCGAGACGAACGGACAACTGCCGAATCCTTCGGCCGTCGTGTAACTGAGAGACTGCGACTTGGCGCGCGCGGCCGTCGAAGCCAAGGCGTCCACCTTGAACGAGGCAAGACGGAACGAGGGTCCGTAGACGAAATCCTGCTTCACGAGCGGATCCCTCCACGCTCGAAACGCAATGGATCGCAAGGTCGCGTCCTTGATCGCGGTCTTGGTCTCGTCCACGTAAAACTCGAGGCCTTTCTTCTTCGTGGTGAATTCGGCCAAGAACTTCTGCACGGCGTTGCGGTTGGGTTTCGCGGCGATGTAGTCCAGCGTGTCGTCGCCCGAGGCGTACTCGTAGTCGCTGTAGGAGAACGCGATGCGCAGCGGCACGACGAGGCGCCCCCCCGCCGGCACGATGCTGGCCGACGCCCAGCCGAGGTCCTTCGTCGCCGCGCTCAGCGCCCGGTCGTCGCTCGAGGCCAGGCGCAGTTTGGAAGACGTGCCAGCCCCACCGCGGAAGCCGCTGAACTTGAGCGGATGCCCGGAGTTGTTCTCCAGCACGGCGACGCTCAGGTTCACGTATCTCGGCAGCGCCTCGTCGTAGAGGCTCGCCCCCTCGGAGCAACCTCCGATCTCGACCTGGTGGCACTGGATGAGGAATCCGAACGGCAAGGGTCCTGCGGCCACGTACTTCATGAGCTCGAGCTGCTTGGCGTCCACGGCGGCCCCCTCGGGCACGGGGAAGAGCGAGCCCGCGTCCGACGACCGCCAGAAGATCGCGCGTCCGAACTTGCCCTCGTCGTAGGTCGCGGTGACCGCGAGCCGCCATTCCGACCCACCCGCGAGGATTTGCTTGAGGTCCTTTGCCACGACCTTCTCGGATGGGAACAGACCTGCGCCTTGGAACGAGTCTCCCACGAAGAACGGTTTGCCGAGGAACGGTTTGGATGGGACGGTACGGCCCGTTCCCTCCTCCTCGTTCGATCCGAACAACCCGGCGTCCCCGAATTCGTCGGTTGCGAACTTGGTGGAGAAGCGATTCGCGAGGTCCGCAAGACGCGCGTACGTCGCGTTTTTCATTACGGTGGCCGGTCCGCCCAGATCCTCCCCAAGGCTCTCAGGGTAGCGGAGAGCGAAGTCGATCGCCGCGCCACGCAGCGTGTAGGTGCGCAGTCGCCACGCCGGCCCGGCCTGGGCGGCCGCGGCCGCGCCGCCGGCGCGGATCGGTGGGACGAGCAGGGCGAGGGTCGCGGCGACACAGAGGAGCGCCACCGTACCCAGTCTGGCCCGCAGTCCGACACTATGGGGTTGTTGATTCGTCATTGGGTTGATCCGAAGCACTGCTAGAATCCGCTGGTAACAACCGAATTGTAGTAGAAATCCGCCGAATAGAGGTCTCAAGAAGTGTCGCCGCGCCCCGTTCGATATCGGTTGCTCCTCCTGGTCGCCGCAGGGCTCATGTGTTGTGCGCTCGGGATCGGGCGGAGCCAGGAGCCGCAGGGGCCCACCGCGCGGATTCAGGGGATGCTCGACGCAGCCATGGCTCTCGCCGACGCCAAGGCCAAGCTCGCCGCGCTCGATTCGGCCGTTCGGGCCGCCCGCTCCTCCGGCGACCGCTACGGCGAGGCCGACGGCGCCTTCTACTCCGGACAGGCGCTCAAGGGCCTCTACCTATGGAAGCGGGCCGCGGTCTCCTTCGACCGCGCGGCCACTCTGTACCGGGCGATCGGTGCGAAAAGGGACCTCGGCGTGGCCCTCCACGAGCTGGGCGTCGCGTACGACTTCGGCGGGGATCGGCCACTCGCCGTCCAGGCGTTCCGGGACGCTCTGGCCGCCGAGGAAGCCGCAGCCGACGTGCGTGGTCGGGGCGCCACGTTGCTGGCGTTGGGCAAGGTCTACGACGACCTCGGCCAAAGATCGGATGCGTTCGACGCCTGTCGGAAGGCGCTCGCTTTGTTTGAAGCGCGAGAGCCCCAAGGCCGTGCCGCCGCCCTGAACGCGCTCGGCAAGCTTCACGAGGAGCTCGGCCAACGGCCCGAGGCGCTCTCCCACTACCAGCAGGCGCTGGAGCTGTTCCAGCGGGCAGCCGACTCCCGCGGGCGTGCCCAAACGCTCACGAACATGGGGGTCACGGTCGACAACATGGGCGATCCATCCCGCGCGATCGGGCTCTACGAGGATGCCCTTTCCCTGTGGGGTTCGGATCGTTCGGGCATGGCCGCCACCCTGAACGATCTTGGAAAGGCCCACAAGGAGTTGGGGCGGCTCGACGAGGCGCTCGGGTACTACGAGCGCGCATTGGCGGGTCGGCGGGAGATTGGGGACCGCCAAGGCGAGGCGATCACGCTCAACAACATCGGGCGTGTCCACGTCGAGATGGGACACCCTGAACGGGCGCTCGACCTCTACTCGGCGGCCTTGCGCCTGGAGCGCGAGGTGGGGCATCGGGAGGCGGAGGCGATCACCCTGCGCAACACGGCCTACGCCCTCCACGCGCTGAAACAGCCCCGTCTCGCCGTCGCGAACGCCAAAATGAGCGTCGCTCGGTTCCAAGACCTCCGAGCCGACCTGAAAGCGCTCGATCCGACGTTTAGACGATCCTACGCGGCCGAGGTGGAGCCTGCATACCGGTTCTTGGCCGAACGGCTCATCGATCTGGGAAGGCTCGCCGAGGCCGAGGAGGTCCTGGGCCTCCTCAAGGACGCCGAGTACTTCCAGTTCACGCGCGCCGGCAAGGGGGAGAAGATCGATCTCACGCCCCGGGAGGCGGCGTGGCAGGCCCAGTACGAAGCGCTGGGCAACGCGTTGGCGCGCGAAGCGACCGAGTACGACGCCCTGGTGCAGCTTGCCAAGACGGACACGCTGACGGAAGAGCAGGTCCGGCGGAAGGCAGACCTTTCCGATCGGCTCTCCGCGGCCCGGGTCACGTTTGCCACGTTCCTGAAGGAGGCCCAGCAGGAGTTCGCGGCTGCCGGCGCCGACGACGAGCGCTTGACGGCCCTGCGCACCAGCACCGAACTCGCCCGCGTCGTGAAGGAACTCCCGGGCCGCCCCGCGGCGGTCTACACGCTCGTCACCCAGGACGCCGTGCGGCTGATCCTCACGTTGCCGCGCCTGACCGAGCTGAAGGACGGCCAGTCGTCCAAAATCCCGTTTGCCGAACTGAGCCGGAAGGTCGCGCGCTTCCGCACCGCGTTGACCTCGCCCTCCTGCGATCCCCTACCTTTGGCCGGGGAGTTGTACGACCTTCTCGTACGACCGATCGAGGGGGAGCTGCGCGACGCCCAGGTCGAGAGCCTGCTCTGGTCGCTCGACGGGCCCCTCCGGTATCTCCCGATCGGAGCACTCTACGACCGCGACACTCGGCAGTTCCTCTTTCAGAAGTTCCCCTGCAGCCTCTTCACACCCTCGAAACTGCTGGGCATGATGCGCGAACCCGGCGCGAACCCCTCGGCCGTCGGGTTCGGGGTCACCGAACCCCACGACGTGGGCGAGGTCCACTTCGATGGATTGGCCGGCGTGGGAACCGAGCTGGCGACGCTCAACCGGCTGTTCGGGGCGTCGGTCTACCTCGACGCCGCCTTCACGGAGGACTCGCTGAAGAACGCCCTCGAGAAGTCTCCGCAGATCGTCCACGTGGCGACCCACTTTCAGTTGAAGCCTGGCGACGCCTCGGCGTCGTTCGTGCTGTTGGGGGACGGCAAACCCCTCGCGGTGACCGCGTTCGCGAAGTGGATGCAAGGCGCCCTCGACGGGGTGTCCCTTTTCGTCTTGTCCGCGTGCGACACCGCCACTCCGGTCGACGATGAAGCGGACGGTGGCGAACTGGAGAGTTTCGCTCGCGTGGCGCAGGAAAACGGAGCCGACGCCGTGCTGGCCACCCTCTGGCCGGTCAACGACGCGAGCACGAGTCTCCTGATGGCGAAGTTCTACGAACTGCGGTCTCGGATGTCCAAGCTCGAAGCGTTACGGCAGGCTCAGGCGTGGCTGATGGGAGCATCGCCCGGGGTCCTTTCCGGAGCGGTGCCCCAGCGGGCGGGCTACGCCACACGCGTCGACGACACCCTCCCGAAGTACACGCCCGACCCCGAGCATCCGTTCGCCCACCCCTACTACTGGGCGCCTTTCGTGCTGACTGGCAACCCCCGCTGATACCCGGCGCGATTCACCCGGGCGCCTGGAGCACCCTTGACGATCACCACCTCGTCGGCGACCGACCATTCGGCGGGAGGGTGCCCCGAATCCGAGCGTCGCGACACCGGCCGGTTGTCCGCGTAAGCCTCGAGCAGCCTGCCGAGGCGGGAGGTCCCACCTCTTCGACTGGGGTCTGTGAGCACGCCGAAGTCCACGACCTCTTCGGTGGCGAACAGCTTGAAGAGTTCGGGGCCAACCCCGTCCTCTTTCGAATCGACATAGAGCGCCAGCAAGGCGCCGGGCACGCTTCCGTCGACCAGGTCCTGGTTGCGTCCGAGGTACCGCCAAAGGCCGTCGGGCCGGATGCGTCGAAGTTCGCGCACGCTCTCGGCAGGATCGGGCCAGATCTGCCCCACATGCTGTCCCGCGGGCGGTCGGGCATTCGGCGAGACGAAGAGGAGCGTCAGGTAGGGCATGGGCGATCCCGCCGGCGCCGTCGCGCGCACTTTGACGGCGAACCGGTCGCTCGGCCCGAGTTCGGCGGCCGGGGGCAGCTCCTCGCCCAGCTCGACCACTCGACCGTCGCTCACCCGCGCGCGGACGAACCGCATCTCCAACGCCACGCGCGGCGCCTCCGAAGGGCCGAGCCGCGCCACGGCGAGCTTCCTTGCCTGAACGCGGACGGCCTCCGCAAGTTGCGCCGCCGCTTCTGCCGAGCCGGTCGAGCTTGGGAACGAGGCCACCGGCTTGCCGGCCGCGTTCTGCAAAACCCAGTCTCCGCCGGCGGAGGGGCGGACCACTGCGAGGTCGAAGTCCTCGCCGGACGTGAAAGCCACCGTGGGGATGCCGCGCAGGGTCTCGAGCAGCGGGGCGGCCTGCGGGTCGGAGGCGAGGCTGGAAGCGCGGACGCGAAGGCGGCCGTCG
Organism: Fimbriimonadaceae bacterium; assembly: GCA_023957775.1. Classification (NCBI taxonomy): domain Bacteria; kingdom Bacillati; phylum Armatimonadota; class Fimbriimonadia; order Fimbriimonadales; family Fimbriimonadaceae; species Fimbriimonadaceae bacterium. The sequence continues at coordinate 164,526 of JAMLGR010000007.1, forward strand.
GGACTCCCGTCGAGTACGACCGCGGATGCGCCGTTCAGGTCGACCAGCCCGCGCTTGAGACCCTTGGCCGACTCCGGGCTCAGCTTGAGGAGTGCGCGGGTCGACTCGGCGCGCGCCACGGTGGCCGTCCACGGAGGGGGTTGGCCGAAGGTGACCGTGCCCGGAGGGTAAAGGCCCACCACGAATCCATCCTGGATCCCCAACGAGGTGCCCGCGTGCATGACCAGCCCGTCTTCCTCGAGGAATACGGGCACCGAGGGCGGTTCGGCCGAGTAGGCGTCCCCAAACACGATGCGCTCGCGCGGCCCCTCGAGTTGGGGATCCTGTCTCGCTGGAACCTGCGCCCAGGCCATCCTGGACTGGATGTCCCGAAACAGGGCGCCATAGGTGTGCGAGGGTCGGTCCGCGCCAAGGGCCCCGACCAGAGCCTGGGTCATGAATCCTCCCCTCGAGTCCTCCCACGCCGTCTGGTCCGCCCGGGCCGCGGAGAGGCAGACGACCCCCTGCAGGGCGGGCCCTTCGAGGATTTGCTCCGACGATGCTTGCCCGCTCCGGGTCGGGCTGCGGGAAAGGAAGCGTTCCACGGCGGGATTGGAGACACCCCGTGCACGGCACGCCCCCCGCGTGAGGCTGCCCGAGTGGCAGCAGTCGAACGTGAGGGTGACGTTGGAGACGCCCTTGGCCCGAAGCGCGTCGAGCAGGCGGCCGATTTCGGGACCGGTAATGAGCGAGTCGGGATCGACGTCTCCGACGTGGTTGCCCTTTGCGTCGTCGCGTGCCACCAGGCGGACGTCGATGGGGACGATCGCCTGCGACAGGCCCGTGGGTTTCGAGGGATCGGGAATCTGGGTGCCGTGGCCCGCATAGCCGAAATAGAGCACGTCGCCCGGTTGGGCGGGTTCGACGAGGTGCTTCCGGAATGCGGCCAAGATCGCGCTTTTCGTGGTCTCGGACGGAGTGTTCAGGAGACGGATCTGTTCCTCGGGAACCTTCCAACGGGTTTCGAGGATTTCCGCGATCCGCGCCACGTCCTTGTCTCCCCTCAGGGGGCCGAAGCGCCCACCCGTGTACGGTCCGATGCCGACGAGGAGGACGCGGAAGCGCGGCGGGTCCGTCGGCGTGGGGCCCGGGGCGGCGCCCAGCGCGAACAACAGGGAGAGAATCCAAGGTGCGAGGCGTGTCCTTCTCATGGCGGCGGCGGCGCGGTTCGCCCGTTCCCAACACGAACCTCAATCGCGCCCAAGCTCTGGATCATAGACGGGCCAACCGGGTGCCGAGTGTCGAGGTCTTCGGTCCCGTACATGGCGTCATCGCGCCTTCTCCGCCGGGCGGCTGCTGTTCTCCGTGCCGCATCCATGAAGGCCTGGCCGCGAACGCCTGGAGCATCAGCCGCCGCCCAAGGGCGGGTCGTTCTCAGCCGCCCACCTGGCCGGGCCGGTGTTCGCGCTATCACCCCTCACCCCCTGCCCCCTCTCCCCCGGAGGGGCGAGGGGGTTCTGGCTTGTTCATCACAATCTCCACCTTCACTTCCCGACCCGCAGGCAGCGTGAGCCGCCGTGTGCGGGCGTCCGGTCCGGCGGCGAACCGACCGCCGCCCGAGACGGTCGCGCCCTGGATCAGCGCAGGCACCGAAAGCTCGATGGTCTGGGCCTTGCCGGACACCAGCGTCGCTCGGACACGGCCCGGCTCCCACGCCAGGTGCCGCACCTCGATCTGGCCCCTGCACAGCGCCCCGTCCAAGGCGCCAGTCGGCCACTCCTTCGGCCGCGCGGGCAGCAACGACACGCGACCTGGGGCTGAGCCCACCAGCATCTGGATCAGCACCGCGGGCAGGCCGCCGCTGATGTCCATGTTCAGCAGCGACTTCGGGTTGTGCATCGACGCCAGGTTCCCCAGCCAGTAGCTGTTCGCCAGACGCGCCAACGCTTGGTAGGCCAACTCGCCGTCGCCCAGCGTGGCGGCCGCCTGGCCGAGCTGCACCACGCCGAACGACATGAAGCCCGCGGTCTTGTAGTGGTTCTCAAGCTTGATCTCCACGATCTTCCGGAACGCCGCCTGCAGAGCTGGAGAGGCCGCGATCTCGTCGGGCATCCAGTAGTAGAGGGGGTAGAGCTGCGACGAGTGGCGGTGGTTCAAGTTGTCCTCGAGCTTCGGCGTCAGCCACTCCTTCACGTAGCCCTCTTTGGAGATCTGATACTCGGGCATGCGCGAGAGCATCTTCTGCCAAACCGGGATCCTCTCCTGATTCACTCCCAGCTCCCGCGAGGCCGCGATCAGGTTGGTCAGCAGCTCCTTGGCCGCGGCCACGTCCATCGTCGCGTTGAACGAGCCTTGGGACGCCGTATTCTTTGGGAAGTTCTCCGGCGAGGTCGTGGGGTTGAACACGTACTTCCCGTCCGGCCCCAGGTACAGGTAGTCCTCGAAGAATTCGGCCGCCTCCTCCATGAACGGCAGCGCGTGCTCGGCGAGGAACCGCCGATCTCCGGTGAAAAGATAGTCGTCGTAGAAGAAGTGCGCGGCCCATGGTGCGCCCGCGACCCACATCCCGCCGGCGAACTCGGGCGCGAGCGCGTTGTTGTAGCCGTGCGTGGTGGAGCGCGAGGGCAGCACGACCCCGCGCGCGCCGAAGATGTGCTTGGCGTTGATGCGCAGGTACGGCACGATCGACTCGATGTACGACGTGTACGCGCGCATCAACTCGGGGGTGTTGCCCGGCAGCATGCCCGCGATCGCCGACGGCACGTTCCCGTTGTGCGTGAAATCGCTGGCCCAAGGCGGCACGTACGTGCCCGCCCAGAGGCCCTGAAGGGTCGGCGGCAGGTCCCCCGTGCAACTGATGATGTTGTAGCGGCCCGCGTCGAACACTTTCTCGACCAGCGCCCGGGACAGGTTTTCGTTCGTCGAAGAGGCGATGAGCTCCTCGGAGGTTTTCCCTTGGTCGTCGCCGCCACCCAGGTCGAGGCGCATCCGGTCGAACATCGCCCCGTGGATCGCCGCGTGGCGCTGAAGAAGCCGCGGGTAGTCGGCCTCGAGGCGGCCCAGAGCGGCCTTCATCGAGTCCACCTGAGGCTTCTCGGGATCGTAGATCGGCTCGATCGTCGTGAACACCAGCACCTGGTCGGCCCCTTGGATGCGCATGACCGAGCCCTCGGCACTCACGCGGCCCCCCTGAACCACCACGCGGCAAACCCCCTCAAGGCGGTGGATGCTGCCCGGATACGCGCGCGTGAACGTGCTGGAGAACGTGAGGTGCGCGGCGTCCGCGGTGCAGACGACGTTCGAAACGTGGCTCTTGAACACCTCGGCCGATGCCTGGACGGTCTTGGGGTCGAGATTTGGGCTGGGCGTGCGGGGCGCCAGCTCGAGTATGCACTCCACGGTCCCTTTTGCGGGACCGGCGATTCTCAGCACGGCCACGCCGTCGGCGCGCGAGACGAACAACGTCCGCTCGAACGCGCCGCGATCGTCCACCCACCGCACGGCGGCCTCGCCGGTGTGGAAGTCGACGCTGCGGGCGTAATCGCGCACCTGGCCGCGCGCGGGCATGTGCACGCGCATATCGAACGCCGGCACGAACGGGTCGGGGTACATAAAACTCTGCTGGCCCGACAGATCGAACGCGAACTGCGTCGCCTGCTTGTAGAGGCCCCGGTCGATCAGGCTCCGGACCTTGAACAACTGGTCGGCCGTGTCCGGCGGCACCGTCGGCGGGCCCTGGGGCAGGAACATCCGGTGGTGCGTGAACACGATCGTCTCGTCGACCGGCTGCCCGAACACATCCGCGCCGATCGTCCCGTTCCCGCTCAGCAGTCCCTGCTCCCACGTCTCCGCGGGGATTGAACTGACGAACCCGCGCGTAGGCCCCGCCAGGGCGACCGTCGAGAGGAGGAGGATCGCCATCGAAAGGGTGAGCGTCAGGTTGTTCACGGCCCCGATTGTGCCCCAATTTGGGAGGACGTGGGAGTGCGCGAGCTTGCTCGTCGCCCTGACCCCGAGCGGCTTGCCGCGAGCCCCGAGGTGCCGAACAAGTTCGGCACGATGTGGGAGTGCGCGAGCTTGCTCGTCGCCCTGTCCCCGAGCGGCTTGCCGCGAGCCCCGAGGTGCCGAACAAGTTCGGCGGTGCAAGGCGTCGCGCGAGCGCGCGCACTCCCACACTATCTCGCGGCGCAGTCGAGGGCGATGCGCCCGGCCTCGGGGACGATTCGCAAAGCGGCGCCCCGCCCTGCTCGGAAACTCCCGCGGACCGCCTCGATGCGGTACGCCGCGCCCCGGAATTTGCACGTCAGCCGCTTGGGTTCCACTTGCGCAAACGGAAGGCGCGCGCCTTCGGCCGTCGTCAGCTCCAAGAACCACCCGTCCGGGAGGCCTTCGCCGGCAACGGTCAGGGTGCGCTCGTCGAACGTGAACGCCAGCTCGCCCTTCGGCGTCGTCGTCGGCCATCGCACCTTCAGCACGCCGGGCGTCGCGTCGTCCACGCTCGGATCGCCCCCGACGATCTCCCGCCCGTCGGCCGCCACGACGCGCAATCCCGCCACCTTCGTGTCCGAGCTCCACACGAAGCCGTCCACCAGCGGAAGCGTCGCGTAGAAACACTGCGTGGACGTGCCCTTTTTGTCCACGTAGTCGGACGCGACGCGCTCGTCGAACAGGTGGATGTCGCGGAACCGCACCGTGCCCTTCTCCCAAAGCAGGTTCGCCCGGAAGAATCGGGAGTTGAACCACACGGACTTCTGGTTCTTCTCCGAGTGGTCGCTCAGCGCGACCACCGACGTGGGCGGCGTGACGGGGAAGCGCTGCCGGAACCACCTGCCCGTCTCCTCGAGCGTCTGCACCGAGACCTTGCCCTCCTTCGCCAACGAGGCGATGAGGGGCATCTGGATCTCGAACCCCTTCTGCATGCGGGGCCACGTGAACGAGTTCTCCTGTCCCGCCTGCACGTAGCCGTACGCCATCGCGGAGCCGCTTACGAAGTTGTCGAAATACCACCGGCACCACTCGGCGTTGCCGCCCCCGCCCTGATAGACCGGCTCGAGCGACACCACGCGCTGGTGGTCGGAGCCCAGGCCGCTGTCGTACTGGTGGATCGGGTCGCTTCCCAGCATGCGGAAGATCGGGACGGGAATCTGGTTCTCGGCGTTCTGGGCAGGCATGTAGGCGTTCTTGAGGCTCGGGTAGTAGCCCTGGTTCCAGTAACCGCCCCAGAGGGTGTAGCCGTCGGTGCCGATCTGGTCCTTGCAGTTGCACGAAGCCACGATGCCGTACTTCTCCGACATGTACCGGAGCGTATGTGCGTCGATGAACCACGAGCCCACGCTCGCGGGCGTGCGGCCGAACACCTTCTTGAACTCGGCCATGTAGGTGTCCACGAGCTTCTCGCGCTCGGCGGGGGTGTAACCGGTGGCGAACCCGACGTCCGCGTTCCAGTCCCACGGGTACCGCCCGCGCCATTTGTAGCCGCTGTCCTCGACCAGAGGCTGCGGGATCTCCCACCACGCCCCGATCTCGAACTGCTCGGGCGGCAGTTCCTTCAGGAGTTTCTGGTAGTGCGGGTCGATCAGCGCGTCGTACTGCAGCAGGAAGGTGCCTTTGAGCCCGTACCGCTTGAGGATCGCCACCTGCTCGACGACGCATTGGTAGAGCACGTCCGGCGTGTACGCGGCGATGCGCGGCTCGTTCTGGCGGATGAAGTTGACGATGTTGACGATGCGAGGTGCGGGTTCTTCGGCCATGGCGGACAGGGGTGCGAGCGCCAACAGGACGGCACCGAGGATGAGGACCCTCCGGCCCGCCCCATCCGCCCCGCTGATTCCTCGCCGCATCTTGAGTCAGACCTTACCTGCGGCCCGGATATGGAGTGATCGCGAGGGGCAAGACGCGGAACGACCCGATCAGCGCTTTCGTCGGCGAACCCGTCGCGCCGCGGCTCCGAGAGCCAAGCCGGCGAGGGCCAGGGTTGTCGGTTCCGGAACGGGCGAGTAGACGGCCTGAACGTGGTCCACCTCGATCCCGGAAGGGTTGCTGATGGTCATCGATTCGATGCCGGCCGCGAAGTGGACGCCGTAAAAACGGTCTTCCGCAGTGCCACCCTGAAAGTTGCCGTCGGCGTGGTTGCCAACGACCGTGCCAAGCGAAACATGTCCGGCTCCAAACGCCTCGAACGTGATCGTCCCAGATCCGTCGGTCCAAACGAGCCCGGCATAGGTTGGAAGCGGGGCACCCCCATCGCCGAAGGTGATGGTCATGCTTCCGCTCCGCCAAAAGGCCTCGCCGTAGTGCGCGGGATTGCCCCCGTCGTTGCTCGCGCCGTTGATGACGCCGTCGTCGGCATCGACCGAGTCGATGAGACTCGTACCGAAGGAAGAACTGAGGCGCGTGAAGTTGCACGTTGCGCCAATCAAGTCATCGAACAGGTGATCCTCGGCATCCTCGATCAGCAAGCCTGAGATGCCCCAGAACGGGCTGTCCGATGCTTGCACGTAGGTCGTGGGTCCATAAAACGTTTGGCCGACGGCGAGCCCGCTCACCAGCAGGGCGATCGACGTCAGAAAAGTCTTCCTCATTGCGCTCTCCTCGGCTGCCGGACTCAGGCAACAACACAGTGTAACAATGATGCGCTTGGGTTGGAAGCTGGCAAAAATACCAGAGGCGGGGGACGCCCTCCTGAGGCGGCGTGATCAAGGCTTGGGAAGCCGATGGGAGAACCACACGGGTACCGTGGGGTCGATCCTGTCGAGGGTGGAGTCGATGAGTCTTTCTTGCGTCCCATGGTTGCGCGCCCTGACCCTTGCTGCGATGGCAGGACCCGTCGGGATGGGCGGCCGGGGCGCGCCCGTGCACCTCGTCGAGCAGGCGCCCAAGCGCATCACACGGGTTGCGAACGGGTTCCTCGTGGATTTCGGCCGCGTGGCGTTCGGGAACTTGCGTCTGTCCCTTCCGCTCGGCGCATCCGGGACTGTGACGGTGCACTTCGGCGAGGCGCTGGTCGAGGGGCGTGTCGATCGGCACCCACCGGGGAGCGTTCGCTACGCGCGCGCGGTGATCTCGCTTGACGTAAGTCGGGACGTGGTCGTTGCTCCTCCGGCGGACCAGCGAAACACCGCCCAGCCCGCGGCGGTGCTCACTCCGCCCGAGTGGGGCGTGGTGCTGCCGTTCCGCTGGGTCGAGATCGAGGGCTGGCCGGGCGAGCTGCGGCCGGAGCAGGTCCGAAGGCGCGCCGCCTTTGCGAGCACCTGGGACGACGATTCGGCGGCGTTCGACTCGTCGGACCCGATGCTGAACCAGATCTGGGAGCTGTGCCGCTACTCGATCAAGGCCACCACGTTCGCCGGGGTGTACGTGGACGGCGATCGCGAGAGGATCTCGTACGAGGGGGACAGCTACCTCAACCAGCTCAGCCAGTACGCGACGGATGGCGACGTGCAGATGGCCCGCGACACGTTCGACCGGCTGATGAAGCTGCCCACTTGGCCGACGGAGTGGGCCTCGCACATGATCTTCATCGCCCACGCGGATTGGATGCAGACCGGGGACGCGCGGTGGCTGGCCTCCCGTTACGAGGCTCTGAAGACCAAGTTGCTGGTGGATCGGGCGCGCGCCGACGGTCTGGTCGTCAGCACGGAGGCCCAGCAGAAGCGCGACGATCTGGTGGACTGGCCAGCCGGCGAGCGCGACGGGTTCGTGTTCACGCCGGTGAACACGGTGGTGAACGCCTTCCACCTGCGCAGCCTGGCGCTGATGGCCGACCTCGCCCGGGCGCTGCAAAAGGACGGCGACGCGGCGGAGTTCGAGGCGTTGGAGCGCAAGGGAAGGGCTGCGTTCCAGCGAGTGCTGTTCGACGGCGTGCTCGGGCTGTACCGCGACGGCGAGGGCACCGACCACAACTCGCTGCACTCGAATCTGTTTCCGCTCGCCTTCGGCCTCGTGCCGGTTGCCGAGCGCCCCAGGGTCGCCCGGTGGCTCGCTGGGCGCGGCATGGCGTGCAGCGTGTACGCCGCGCAGTATCTGATGGAGGCGTTGTTTGAGAACGGCGAAGACGTCCGCGCCCTGGCGCTGATGACCGCAGACGGCGACCGCAGTTGGCGGCACATGGTGGAGAGCGGCACGACGATCACGTGGGAGGCGTGGGACCAGCGCTACAAGCCGAACCAGGATTGGAACCACGCCTGGGGCGCGGCGCCCGCGAATCTGCTGCCGCGGTACGTGCTGGGCGTCCAAGCGCTGACGCCCGGGTGGGGCCGCGCATCGATCCGCCCCCATCCGGGCGGGTTGAAGCACGCCGAGGGGAAGGTGCCGACCCCGCGCGGCCCGGTCTCGGTGCGTTGGAGCGTAGGGACGAGTTTCAAGCTGTCGTTGGGCCTGCCGCCCGGGTTGGGAGCGCAGGTTCGGCTGCCCGAGGGCAATTGGTCCGAGGTACGGGTCAACGGGAACGTTGTTTCGGCCCATCGGGACGGCGTGGGTTGGGTTTTGGACAACGACGTGGTGGGAAAGGTGGAGATCGAGGCGCGGGAGTAGGGGCTCTTCTCAAGCTGGTCGTGTCGCGGCCGATGTCGGAGATCCCCCGCAACGATCGCGGTGATACCCGCCCTTCCGGCTCGCTCTAACGTGCATTACAATGAAGCACAGGTCCTCATGGCTCATCCAAAGGCATCCAGGTTGCGGAAGGCTGCGGTGATGTGCGCCGTCGGTGCGCCAGTGCTTTGGTTCGTGCTCGCTCCGTTTCCCGGGATGGGGATGGTCTACGCGATCACCGATTCCCTGAACGGCCACCCGCATCGGCCTCACGGCGAGCATCCTCGGAGACTTGTCGGACTGTGGGTGAAGGAAGAGCCTGTAGGGTTCGCCTTACTCGCCAACGCACTGGCCCTGACGGCAGATGGCAAGCTCGCGCGGAGCACGGGGATGTCCAGGTACTCGTGGCACTGCGAAGGATCTCGCCTTTCGTTGGATCATGTGTCGCTGTGCGGCAACTGCTACGCCGGAGTCACCACGCAGAGCTTTGAGGTCGAGTTCGAGGGCTCCGAACGGATCAAGCTCAAGCCCGTAGGGCCGCATCGATCTGGCCGAGTCGAGAGGTGGTACAGGCGCGAGACGCCCACCCCCGAGCTTCGCGACGCCATGCAGCGACGGGTCGACAAGGCGAGGTCGGAACCCTCCCCCATGGGCGACGACTACTTCTTCGCGTCGGACGTGCTCGACGCGATCGATCATCTTGCGCCCGAGCTGGCCACCAGCAAGGAAGGCATGCCCATCGCGCGGCGGTAGTTGTGAGGAGTGGCTGCCGGACTAGGATTCGAAGATAGTCCAGGATAACCTGATATCTATGATTTGAACTTAGAGTACCGCCTTTCAGCAGAAATGGGTAGGCTAAAAAGGTGGGATAACGGTGGGAAGAATGGCTGGAAGAAAGCGAGCGAATCACAGTGTCGAGAAGCGATGGCTCGTTCGCGTCGTCAGGAGAGGCAAGATTTTGTTTCAGGCAGAGACCAACCGCGCGACCAAGATTGAGGAACTGAAGCAACGAGCGGTGCACGCATCTGGTGAGTTGCCCGAGGTGACTCCCACTTACTACGAGTATCGTGCGTGGCTGACAGAACTGATGGCGGACGGAACGGTGCGGGAGTCACGCCGCACCTTTTCACATCGGAACCTAAACAAGGCACAAGCCGCTGCGGAACATGCCCAGGAGCAGCTACTCCGGGAGGCGATTCAAGCGGGTTTGGACCCGGAACGGTATCCCCTGGGCGACACCGTTAGGATGCAGTGGCGGGCCATCCAACGCTCTCTGTGGCAAGAGCGAACCGGCGGGCGCGCCCGCGAAGACCGCCTTTCCATTACTGGGGCGCCAACTCTTGAGTTCATCATTGAGGAGAACCTGAATCGCAAGCGAAACAACAAGTCCATCGAGGGGTCGACGCTTGCGACCGACCGAAGTTTCTTTGAAAACTGGGTGAAGCGCAAGTTCCTCCGGTCAGAGGTCGCCGGAATGAGCGAGTTCCCCTATGCGCTCGCCGACGTACAGATTTCACGCCTGACCCAACCGATGATTCAAGAGTTTGTGGATGTACTGAGCCGGGTCGAGCACAAGCATGGCAAAGACGGTCTGAGCAGGTCGACCATCGAGAATATCTTGGCGGTTGTGGGGAGTGCCTGGCGGAGCCTGAGGAACCACCCCCGATACAAGGAGTTCTACAGCGCGGTCAACTTTCGCGACGACGTGATTCTTCCAAAGAAAGCACTTGTCCGGCCGAACTCGCGCTACACCTTCGATGAAGTCGAGCAACTCATTGCAGCTTGCCACAACGAACTCGACTCAGCCGTGCTCGCGCTAAGCCTGCTGGGAATTCGCGCACCGAGCGAAGTGGCTGGAATCACCGTGGACGACTTCTTCGATTATCGCGAGTTCATCTTCCTTCGGGTGCACCAGCAAATCGATGTTGTGGACAAAGTCCGCGTTCTCAAGCCCTACACAAAGACGGGGAGCAAGGGTTCGGATGAAGGCGTCCGCCAGTTGCTCGTTCTTCCTCGACTATGGGAGATGATTCGTCCGTGTGCCGAGACCGCTCGACGCCTCGGTTATCGATTCATCATCCATTCCGCTTCAGGCACCGGCGATGCATACGGGTCGGTGGACCCGCACGTCATCCAACGACGCTTTGCTGAGATTCGGCGCATCGCAGAGGTCTCAAGAAAGGGGGCCACGCTTTACGCGCTCCGCAAGACGGTTGCCAGCCACGCAAAGGAGGTTGGCGGAACGGACCTTGCGCAGATTATCGGAGGCTGGCGCGGCACGGGCGTCTTCAGTCGCCACTATGACGCGTCCGAGATGCTCGACTTCCAAGTCGAACATATGCCGAAGTTGAGATGGGCTCAAGTATCGTCGCCAACGGGTCGGGCAGAGTCGAAGGTTCCAAGGGTGATTGCGCGCGCCAAGAGCAAACTGGATGAGTTTCTTGGCGAGGAGTCTTGATGCTATTGCGGTGCTACATCGACCCTTTGGAAGCCTGAGGGAGCGGCGGACAAGCGAGCGGGTAGCGAGGTGCTGGCTGAAACCGGAGCGGAAGCCGGGCGTACCGCGTCAGGGGGAGAGCACTTCAACGAGAATGTGCTACTTACCACGCACAGCTCTTTGAAGCCGTTGCAACCACGACGGCGAGCCGAGATATGCGCTTTCCACCTTCTTGCTCGACGAGTTCGCATAAACAAAATACCCATTGCCGAGATAGATACCCGTCAGAGTAAGCCTAGATGACTTACCATCACCAAAGTACAGACGGTCGCCCTCTTCGAGTTCTTCAAGTCGACTGACTCTCTTGCCTACTCGCGCTTGGTCGGTTAGTGATTTTGGCAACGTAATGCCCCCGGCCGCATAGGACAGTACGGCCAGTTCGGGGACTCCAACTCCAAAACGCGCGTCCTTTCCTCCCGCCTTATACGGGACTCCGACAAGGGAACTCGCCAAAAGAGCGATACTGGCGGAAGTTGAGAGATAAGTCCCGCTATTCGCGGTGACCTCGTATGGCAACACCGCAACTTTAGAGCTTTGGATGTACCCATAAAGGCCGTTCTGCAAGAGGACGCGTTTCCAGTTGCCGGTGTCATGTGCTGCGAGGACCAGATACTCGTTCGCGGTGAGATGATAGAACTCTTTGGAGGTCGAGTCAGGTTTTTGATAAATCGAGGCGGCTTCAAGGGCTTGGCCGAGGGTTCCGAGGACAGCAGTTCCAGTGGTGGGGTCGACGCCCGCCCGGTAGGCCTTGGAGGGCACCATGTTGAGAGCCTTGCGTACATCCCAAGAAGAAATGGCAAAGTAAAGAGATTGAGCGTTCTCCAGAAGTGAACGTGCGACGCCTACTACCTTTCCAGCTTCATTAAGTACTGGACTGCCCGAGGAACCCTCATTAATGGGTGCTGTGATTTGCAGTAATGCGCTGTTGGGCTGTTTGCGCAAACCGCTGACGATTCCATCGGTTATGGTCCATGTCAAGAAACCGAGAGCGTTTCCGATGACATAGATGCGAGTACCGGGGCTGGGTGCGTTGCCTGCTAGTAGCTCAAGGAAATTAGGGAGTTTCCACGGCAACCTGAGGATAGCAATATCCGACTTTTCGTCGAAGAATGCAAGTTCGACACTAGCCGGACCCGTTGCATCCACAGAAATCTGCGTGCCGTCTTCGACGACATGATAGCAGGTCACAATGAGGTTCCCAGGAGACACAACAAAGCCAGTTCCAACGGACTCCTTCGTTCTGACCGTGACTACGGAGCTTTTTGCCCTGTCGTACACTCTGGTGGCCTGCGAGTGGCCCTCGCCAACGAGCGACACGATGAGGAAAACGCAGGCTGTGACTCGTTGAGTCCTATTCACTGTCAGAAGTGTAACACGGAATGCCAGGGCTCTCAATCGCGGACGATGTGAATGAACCCTGGCTACACGAACATGGAGGGGTGCCAGAAGCAATCCAATGCCAGTAGTGCGGGCCTAGGCAGAGGCTGTGGAGCCGGACCACCTTGTTGCGTCAGATGCTCCCTATAGCGGGCGATGGCCAGTATGCTCTCGCGTACGGGTAGGTGTCCGTCGCGAGGCTGCTGCTTTGAGCGGTAGGCGGGCCGAGTGTCCGTCCGGGCGACCCCGGTGGACGGGGCTTGGGGCGAAGGTAGTGGACGTGAATAGACGACAAGTTGTGGTTCCAGTTGAGTTCGCAAGCGCGCTGCATGGAGTTACCAGGCAGGAACTGGATTGTCTCGTCGATACAATCCGAAGGCGCCTTGAACGAGGGTCATCGGTATTGGTTGCCGCCCGACAGGCCGCCGGTGAGGACTGGCCCCTCTCGTTCGCTCTCTGGATAGCGGAGCGGATTGTAGAGGAAGGCGACGCTGAGTTTCACATCTCCAACGAGAACGACGAGAATCCGGGCACAAAACGGGTGGACATTGACGGCGACATCTCTGATTTCGTCTATGGCACGTTTGAACGACTCTGGCACGCCGCCCCGGTTTGGGTGGCCTATGTCGGGCTCGCGCTCATGCTCGGTTTTGCGTTGTCATGGTATGGAATCGAGGCGGCCATCCAGGCCTACATGCGGGCCAACGGTCTCACGGTGATGAGGGTTCGCATCCTGTTGAAACTACTAGCCTGGGCGGTCTTGGGCTTGAGCGGGGCGTTTATCCTATGCCTGCCGGTGAGGATTCTGCTGGACGCAGCGGCCCGGCGAAGGAAACGGTGATAGGGGGCCGCTTGAAGTGCAACGTCAGGGTTTGAAGGACGTTCGCCGAGCGAGCAAGAACGCGACCATACCAAGCAAGAGGACGAGGGTGCGCCAATCGACGGGCGTCCATTGTTCCCTGCGCATCTTTGCCGAAGAGGTGCACGAGAGCGGCCCGGCTCGCGATGCAGTCCAAGTCGTGAGTGGACTATTATCTCGATGTGAACGGGTTGCTGGCTATGTACTCTTCCGATGAAATGTCTCCAGGACTAGCCTTGGGCACCCAGGTGGTGGCCGACGGGCACGTGGGCCAGCATCGTGTTCGTGGTCGATGCCCAAGGGTCCCGCCAACCAGGGTTGGACATCAAGTCATTGCCGGTCCGGAGTGGCCCCGAAGATGAACCTTTTCCTGAAGGATGCGGAGAAAGGACTTGTACTATGCAAGCACGTCCCGTTCGCCAAAGAAGAGGACCTGGAGCTCCTTGTCTTCGAGAACAGCGAGGTGCTAGGAGATGTTTTCCCACTCTGGCGGCAGGTCAGGGGCGGGGCCAAGCCAGGCATCCCGGACATCATCGGCATCGACCGCGAGGGCGCAGTCTGCATTGTTGAGATTAAGAACGTTCCGGTGGACGAGGGCATCTTGCCGCAAGTGCTCGCATATGCAATATGGGCGGAAGAGAACCCAGATTCAATCGCCAAGATGTGGCTTGAGAAGAAGGACCGTCCAGAGGACCTGAGCCCAAACTTCGACAACTATGCCGTGCGAATTATCGTCGTCGCCCCCAGCATCCTTCCTGGAACCGTCTACCACATGCGCAAAGTGACGTTTCCGGTCGACCTCCTTGAAGTCAATCGCTACCAGCTAGACAAGCAAATGATTGTGGCGGTCCATAAGCTGGAGGCTCCGGCACCAGCGAAGAACAAGACAACCACTGCAGCGGGCAGCTACGACCGCGCCTGGTACGAGGCGGCAGCGTACGACGCAAAAGCTATCGACGAGTACTTCCGAGCGGTGAAGGATGGGATGGAGGTCGTCAAGGAATACGGATGGCCAATCGAGGTCAAGCTAAACAAGAACTACGCATCATTCAAAGTTGGCGGGTCCATTGCATTTGGAATCGACTGGGCCAACAGCAAGGACCATGCCCTGTTCTTCAAGCTGGCACCTGATGTCTGCGAGTCGCTTGCACCGAAGAATGCTGGCAAGTATCGGTACGATGCTGGATGGAAACAGGGTTCGTTCAGACTGGAGGCAGGAAAGGCAACCATAAAGGAGTTTGAAACTCTGATGGAGGCCAGCGTCAAGCGATTGGTGGGCGACGTGCCCGGCTGACGTCACGGGTTCTACGCCCCACGCCTGTGGTCGTATCGCTGCGCCAGCGCCGCGTTTGTAGAAGGAACGAGTCTAGAAGCGACGAACTGTGCGACGGGGACGATTGTAGTTTCGCCAACTGCTTCAAAGGCATACCGTGGACAAGAAGAGGCTAAGGGTGTTTTGGACGCTGGTCGTGATGGCAACCCTGCCATTTGCATGGTTTGTCTGGCCAACCCCGTTCACATACTTGCGCGTCGGGACTGAGCTTCACAGGGTCAATCGCTTGACGGGTGTGCGCGAACGGGCCACCGACTACGGATGGGACAACGACCTAAGGCAAGCTGAGAGGAGCCAGAGAGAGCAAATCGCGACGGCACGAGCGACGGCAGATGATGAGGCCAGCCGCAAGGCTATTGCCGAGTCCTTAGCTGCTGCAAGAGACCTGCCCGTACAACACTCTCTCGGCAAGGGCACGTCGTTCAGTGTGCAGACAACTTGGGTCAGCGGGCAGATGCACGTGACCTTCTTCGTCGAACCAGCCCCCGGAGGGCAATCGTGGTCGCCCTCACCGGTGGACCGCATCATCGTGGACTTGGTCTCTAAAGACGGCGAAGAGACCGCTAGCATAACAGTGATGGGCTCTCATCTGACCCCCTTGCCGAGCGAGTCAGCGGGCACTTTGCGTTATCGTGGAACGCAAGCAGTCGGTATTTCGCAGCGCGACTATCTCGAAATACAATCTGTGACGGTTTCGGTCCAACCCCTATGAGTCGAGGGGAGCATTGACTCGCTTTGAGGCGCGTGTCTCAATGCGCGTTCATCAAAACCTACTGCCGGTGCGTAAAGAGGCAATCACCTCCAGCCCTAGCCACAATCCCGACATTGCGATATCATTTGAAGGTGAACAGGTTGCGCGCACAATATCTGTTTCCGGACCCGTCGGATGAAGGGCCGCAGGCCGTCCTACTGCTTGTCGAGCCGAACGGCGACGAGCATCGAGTTCGGTTCCTCTGCCGAAATGACGGACCGGCCGAAATTGGCGAGTTCGGACAAACACTCGTACTGCCGTATCTTTGCGAGCGATACGGAACCCAAATGGTGTGGTCTCTTTGCAGGCAGGCCACGCTCACTGGGACCTGATGCGAGCCGTCCTCGGAATCGATGCCGCCTGGACCGAGACGCAACCGAGTGGCGTCGCTCTCGTGGCCGAGACGAACGACGGTTGGCATCTCGTTGCTGTTGAGTCGTCGTACCAGCGTTTTCACGCGCTCGCGAGTGGTGCGGTCCAAGAACTTCGTCCCTCGGGCTCGCTCCCGTCGGCGTCCACGCTTCTTGAGACCTCGCAAGTCCTTTGCGGGCGACCGGTTGCGTTGGTAGCCATCGACATGCCGCTTTCCCTCCAGCCGATAACATGCCGCCGTGAATCGGACAATGCCGTTTCCCGAGCATATGGCGGTCGGAAGTGCAGTACCCACACTCCCAGCAGTCTGCGCCCCGGCCGCATGAGCGACGCACTGAGGGGAGGATTCCACCTTGAGGGATATCCCCTCCAAACGAGTTCCATCCAATCACCAGGCCTCATCGAGGTCTACCCTCACCCTGCCCTCCTTGAGCTTGCGCTGGCGCCCGAACGTGTTCCGTACAAGTCCGCGAAGGTTAGGAAGTATTGGCCAGCACTAACCCCACCTGAGCGAAAGGCCCGGCTCATAGTGGAATGGACAAACATCATTGGCCACCTCGATGCTCAGATTGCGGGCGTCGCTACTGCGTTCGGTGACTTGGACCCATCTGTTTCAGGCATTGAACTCAAAACCGTAGAGGACGCAATCGACGCGGTCGTCTGTGCGTGGGTCGCGATATGCGCGCTCGATGGACGAGCAACCGCGTTCGGCGACGATGTTTCGGCGATTTGGGTTCCTCATCCCACCAAGTTGCCGACCTAGCCGGGATTCGCTTGCCTCCAGCCTGCGAGCCCATACTTTCGCATGAAACCCCTACCCGAACTGACGCGCGAGGAGTTGTACGACCTCGTCTGGTCGGAGGCGCTGGTCACCCTGGCACCACGATTTGGCATTTCTAGCGTGGCGCTCAAGAAGCGATGCACGAAGTTGGGAGTCCCAACGCCTCCGAGAGGCTACTGGGCGAAGGTGAGTGCAGGTCGGTCACCGCGACGTCGGAAGTTGCCAAACTCGCCACCAATCAAGCCCAAGAAGAGCCGCGATGAGAGCGCGCAAAACTACTTCGAGGGCACCCTCGCAGACTACACGGTCGCTCGGCCACACAAGTTCACCAGCGCGACCAAACGACAGCTCGCCAGGGACCGGCCCGATTACAAAGGGCAAATCGCATCCCATGGACTCGCTGCGCGAATCCGGGTCTCACCCGAGTCAGCATCTCGCGCCCTATGGGTCCTGGACGGGCTACTGAAAGCCCTGGATAGCGCGGGCGTGGCTCTCGCGCTTCGTGACGGATACGAAGGCGGGCTGTTCGCCAGACTTGGTGCTGATGAAGCGCACATCTGCATGCGCGAGAGAGTCTTTCGGGTTCCCAGGACAGACCCGGACCCCGAACCTCGTACCAGCTACTATGGCGAGCGGACCAGTTTTGACCACAAACCGACGGGGATTCTGCGCGTCCTAGTCAAGTTCGAGTTGCTCGCTGATGGCGAGTGGGTTGACAAACGCAGCCTGCCACTTGACACTCAGGTTGAAAAGGTTGCCGAGGGCATCAAGGCAAGCCTCATCAGGAATGCCGAGATGAGGACACGGCGCAATGAGGAGGCGCGCCTAACAGAGATTCGCCGTCAGGACGAGTGGAAGAAGCGGCAAGAACGAGAGGCGGAGGAGAAGCGATGGCGCAACCTTGAACAACTTGCTGGCCAGTCGCGGCTGTCAACCGAGGTCGCGCTCCTTGCCGACCGAGTCGCGCTCGCTGCGAAAGGGCATGCGCTTGACCAGGAGGCGCTCAGTCGAGTGGAAGTGTGGCTCGCCTGGGCGCGGAAACACGCCGAGCGACTTGACCCGGTGGAAGGTGTTTTGCATTCCATGCGGACTAACCGAGATTAGGTGTCAAATGCCCCTTCATGCCATGACTATTGGCGGTAACGTTACTGCTGAACATGAAAGCGATGAGCGTTGAGGACTATTTGAGGGAGAGTGGTTGGCAGGAGGTCGCGCATCTCCTGGTTGATGGTTGCGAAGCTCGCATGGCTCAACTTGACCCGGCCATCGCAAGCGTGCACACCATTGACTTTGCGGAGGAGACCCACCCTGACGGGCTGTATCTGCATCAGGTTGAAGCAATCCATCGCTACTGCTCGGGCCAAAACGTTTGTTTGGCAACGGGAACTTCCTCGGGAAAGACGCGGCTGTTTCACTGCGCTGCGGTAGAGGAGTTTGCAAAGGACCCAGACGCTAGAGTGGTTTGCCTGTATCCGTTGAAAGCCCTGGCGAACGAGCAGGAGCAGCGGTGGGCTGAGTCGATGCCCGTTGTGATTCCAGGTTGCAAAGTTGGGAGAATCTCGGGCGATGTGCCGGTCAAGGCCCGAGCACAAATCCTCAACAACTCGCACGTGGTTGTGATGACGCCCGACGTTATGCACGCCTGGCTCCTGCCAAATGCGAACGACCGCCACGTCCGGGCGTTCTTGCAAAACCTCCGACTGGTCGTCGTTGATGAGGCGCACGCCTATACGGGAGTCTTCGGTTCGAACTCGGGCTTCCTATTCCGTCGCCTTCGTCACTTGTGCACCATGCTGGGTTGCCCACCTCGATTTGTCGCTGCGTCAGCGACCATTGCCCGTCCGGAGGAACACCTGAGACTCCTCACTGGGCTGGACTTCTCAATCGTTGACGAGCAGTTCAATGGCGCGCGACGCCATCCGAACTCAGTTCACTTTCTGAATCCGCCTCCGGGCGAAGACCTACTATCGACGCTCGCAAACCTCTTCAAACACATAACTCAGGCCACCGACCGTAGGCTTATCGCCTTTGTCGATAGTCGCAAACAGGTCGAACTCCTCACCAGTATTGCGATTCGGGGGCAGCACGAGGAGGAGGCCGATGCCGCAGCAACTCCGACTGCCGAGGACGACAACTCGGGGTATCGCGAGGTTGAGGACAGCCTGGAATTCCTGAGCCGAATGTCGATACTGCCCTATCGCTCAGGCTATGAGGAGCAGGATAGACGCCTCATTCAGTCGCGCCTTTCAGACGGCAGTCTGCATGGGGTCATTTCTACGAGCGCATTGGAGCTTGGCATCGACATCCCGTCCCTCGATACTGCGGTTCTGGTTGGAGTGCCAGCCTCATCAACGAGTCTGCGCCAGCGAATCGGGCGAGTTGGCCGGCACAAGGCTGGCGACATCTTCGTGGTCAACTCCGGGTCCATCTACGACGAGGCGGTATTCGCTGACCCTGAGTCCTTGCTCACTCGCCCTCCCGCTGAGGGTGCCCTCTATCTTCAAAACACGCGGATTCAGTACATCCATGCACTGTGCCTCGCCAGGTTAGGAGGTGAGCACGACAAAGTTGCGAACTCGGCAGTTGACGACTTCGCCTTCACCTCAGAAATTGAGTTCCCTCCCGGATTCGTCGAAATCTGTGAGATGGAGAGAACTGGACAGGTGCCGGTCGACCTGCAATCCATGAAGCATGAGGCCGGCGAAAGCCCCAACCACACGTTCCCTCTCAGGGACGTCGAGTCGAGTTTCAAAATCATCTGCAAGAACGGCCCGGAGGAGTTCTCCCTCGGCTCACTAAGCTACTCTCAGTGTCTTCGCGAGGCATATCCAGGCGCTGTGTACAGATATGCGACAAGGGCGTTTCGCGTGTATCAGGTGAATCTCCGAAGCAAGGAAGTGAGGGTCCGCAAAGAGCGCAACTATGTCAGCAAGCCTTGCGTCTTGCCAACGCTGGTGTTTCCAAACCTAAGCCACGGCAACATCTTCCAGCGAATCCGAATTGGCGAACTGGTGGCGGTCGAGTGCAACCTGCAGGTCAGGGAATGGTTGAACGGATTCACGGAGCGAAGGGGCAACACGGAGTTTACGGTGACGTACCCGCACATCAACGCCAAAATTGCGTTCACCTACCCCCATTCGACTTTCGTCAGGAACTACTTCACAAGCGGGCTCGTGTTCTTCCATCCATGCATGATGGAGGAGGGTGTGAGCAGGGATTTGCTCACAATGCTGCTGCTTGAATCGTTCCTTCTTGTCGTACCTTTCGAGCGGAGCGATATCAGCGCTGCCTCAGACAAACTTCGGACAGATTGGGAGGACACGCCCAAGGAATCGCGATTCGTGAGCATTTACGATTCGACCTATGGGAGCCTCCATCTCTCGGGCCGACTCCTCGAAGAAGGAACTCTGAGGCTTGCCCTTCACAAGTTGCTGGAGTTGGCAGACCAACCGGAGGTTGACGCAGTGACTCGCCATGCTGCACGAACGCTTGCGGGTCTAGCCGACGAGCCCATCCAAGTAACCTCAAGCAGCCTCGATTATGTGCCGACGGGCGGCGATGAATCCAGTGTTTGCGTTATCATGCCCGGCAGCGTGGGCCTCCACCTGACCAACAACAACGAGGTGTTTGAAGTCGAGAGGGTCTATTGGAATCCTATGGAGAATGGCTTGTTCTACAGGGGGCGGTTGGATACGATGCTGAACCAAGACGACCACTTGCTGACACCGGTCGAACGCGTACAACCCATTCCCGGCGAATCGCAGTTGGGAACCTACAATTTGGAAACGGGAGACCTGCAACCATCATGTGCACCATAGAACAGGTCGCCCCTCATGAGGCCGGGCACGTCGTAGTCGCGGCGTCCTTTGGGCTCAATGTGGGCGACGTCTCTATCGACCCGAGTGACCGATTCATGCTGGCTGTGCCAACCCAGGTTCCTCGGGAGGCAGTAGCCTGCTCTGTAGCAGGATTTCTTGGGGAGGTCGGATGAAGTGGCAACCTGAACCGCGCCGGCCGGGTTTGCGAGGCGACCCCTACGAGCCCCCGTTTCAGCGTCACTCAGTCGCAGAACGTGAGGAATTCTTCAGACTGGCAGACGAATACCGGGCGACCCTGAGGGAGAAGGCAAAGACCGACCGAGGAAATGCCAGGCTGCGTAAACCAGACCTGGACACTCTCGCCGTGCTGCTGGCAACCCATGGGCCATTCACGAATCGTGAACTCGCGACCCTGTGCGGTTGCCGCGACCTCACAAAGTTTCGCATGAACCGTTTGAATGTCCAAATCAGGCTGGGACTCATGGAGTCCCTAGGAGCGAACGGGGTCATTTGCTATCGGACGACTCCACTTGGCCACCAACTGGTTGGCCTGCAGTCGGGGGCCACAACGGAATGAGGGAAATCCATGGCGACGCCAAGACCGTCCGCGACCTCCTCAAGGGGGTCAAGTATTCGATTGATTACTACCAGCGAGAATACAAATGGCAGGACAAGCAGATTCGGGAGCTGGTCGACGACCTGACCGACCGGTTCTTGGAGGATTATCAGCCAAACCACGAGCGCAAGAAGGTCGCTGATTACGGTCACTATTTCCTGGGTTCCATCATCATCAGCAAGAAGGAGAGTTCAAACTTCGTCGTCGACGGTCAGCAACGCCTGACCAGTTTGACTCTGCTGCTCATCTACTTGAGGAACCTGCAACGCGAGCGCTCAGTGCATATTCCGGCGAAAACGATCACCAATTCCGGAGCATGGCGATCACGTTCAGAGCGTTGGCGCTGGATGGTCATAGGTTAGCGTGAAGCGATCGGCATGGTCAAGGAGGACCGGGCCTTGCGCTGGGATTCTCCCTTGAGATCTATGCGGTTGGCGTTGTGGACGAGCCGGTCGAGAATCGCGTCGGCCAAGGTTGGATCGCCCAGCCGCGAATGCCACTCTTCCACCGGGATCTGGGTAGCCAGAAGCGTCGCCTTTGAGCCA